>JANOTW010000496.1:0-6103 GCA_031416575.1 Ferruginibacter sp. | reverse complement strand
GTCTAATTTTGTTTGCACCTGGTTGTTATCTACCACATTAATGGTCATTCCTTCCACCATATTAATCTCTTCAAACCCATCCTTTCTATAAAAAGGAATGGAGACATTGGCCGATTCAATGCCTTTTTCTTTCAATATCTTAATGCGCAGGTGATGTACCGTTACCAGATGATGTTCATCGTCATAATTTGAAAAAGCTTCGTGCAGCAACACTACGGCATTGGCATCTTTATCGAATGCACATTGCTTCAAATTGATATCTTCATTATTTACAATGCCGTAATCAGGAAATTCCTGTGCAAACAAAAATGTATTTGCAAACAGGCAGCAGGCTGCAATTAAATTGATTCTTTTCATGGGTAGGTTTACAGGTTATGTATTATCGGGTAGTTTGAAGTCAGGTTAAATATATTGAAAGTAGAACGATTAAAGAAAAGAATTATTTTTTAAACGAACAAGGAAATATATTTATTGAAGTGTAAAATACAGTCAATTTTGTGGGGCCCGTATAGCTTGTATATTTGTTGTCCGGGCTAAGAAGCAATGTGCGACATCCTTGCATCGCTTGCCGACAGTATTTGTCGGCATCCCGATGTTACACTTGAATCGGGACTTGTACTGAATACCATTGGGGATCTTTAATTGTGTTATAAGCCTCCCCCTGCCCCTCCGAAGGAGGGGTTAAATGCAGGAGTTTGATGGTGGTTAAAGTATTCATTTCGGGTAACAGTTATATTTTTTATTGTCCGGACAAAGGATTCATGGTCGCATCAAAAAACGAGTTTGTAATATGTTAACCCTGATTTTTTTTTATCGGGCCTTTTTGGTACAGCATGCCATTAGGGATATTTAATTGTGTGAAAACAGAATTCTTATTCCCGGAAATCAAGCTAAGACAGTCTAAACATTCCCCCGTTCATAATAAGGCACTTCATCATGGCTGATGGATTCTTTTTGTTGCCAGTAGGCCTGTGTAACTACATGGCCATCGGGTGTATGCAGCAGCCTTCCAAAAATTGCATTGATGGGATTAAAAGTATAATCTGTTACACCTACAGTAAATGTTTCGGGTGCAGGCAGAGTAGGCGGTGGCAACGGCGGTGGCTCAGTACCCTCCACTGCTTTAATAACCACTACAGGTGCGGCTTTAGGCGGTGGTGATGGAACTACAACAACCGTATATCTGTTATACTCCAGTAATGTTTTTAAGAACTCCGCCCTTGCAGGCGATACATTCTTTTCAACGATGCCGCACTTAACACCGTTCAGTTCTTCAAACTCGTGATTTTTATTGATGGCCATAATTATCTTTTGATTGCAGATTATACAATATCTGATACCTACTTTTTTAGTTTCTTTATTTCCTTATCAAAATCCGATTCGTAATTTCTGTCTTGCACCACCCTGTATTTTTCAAATTCACTTTCAGCTTTTAGTTTGGCTTCAAGCATCGGCACTTTTCCTTTATCTTTTAAAATAGGATAATTGGAGAGTTGTAAAAAATCAGTTAGGAATTTACTCCAGTCTTTCATGTACATCAATTGTCGGCGGAGTGTATTGTTTTCAGCCAAATCCAAATAAGCCGAAACGATGCGGTTAAGCTCTGAAATATGGGCTTCGTTCAAATAATTCTTTGCGACCGATACATCGCTTTTTAATATTTTTCCACCCGGTGCAAACTTCCAGTTTTTTAAACCCATATATATTTTAGTCGCATCGGCTTCCGTGTAAATTATTTCGGCGGCTGTTTTACCTGTTATCGCCCAATGTAATTTATTTTGTACCGATGCAAAAAAATCCCGTGTAGTTAAATCATCTTTATTGTAGTCAACACTCAATGCATACAGGTCAGTAATTTTTTGATAAAACCTTCTCTCGCTTGCCCTAATTTCCCTGATGCGTTCAATCAACTCATCAAAATAATCTTTGCCAAACCTTTTGCCCTGTTTAAGCCGCTCATCATCCAATACAAAACCTTTGGTGATGAACTCTTTGAGCGTATTGGTTGCCCATACCCTGAATTGCGTGGCCTCGGCAGAGTTAATACGATACCCAACGGCAATAATTACTTCCAACCTGTAAAAGTCAATATTCCTTTCAACATCCCTTTTGCCTTCTTTTTGAACTATCCGGAATTTCCGGACAGTTGCATCTTTTTGTAATTCGCCGGTAGTGTAAATATTTTGCAGGTGTTCGTTAATGGTACGTACATCAACATTAAACAAACCGGCTATACGTTGCTGGCTAAGCCAAAAGGTTTCATCTTCAAAAACCACCTCTACTTTAATATTGCCTTTCGGAGTAGCGTAAAATATTATTTGATTATTTTCCATTGTTTATTATCCTAACTATTGTGTTCAAAATTATTAAAGCCCCGTAATATAATCATACACCCAACTAAACAAACCCACCAATACAATGCCTGCCGCACAAATGAGCATTCCCAATTTTGTAGAAGGATGCATGTTTATCTTTTGAATGGGCTGTTCATTTTTATCCATGAACACCGCCCTGATTACCCTTAGATAATAATACAAGGAAACGATCAGGTTCAATGCCGCCACGGTGATAAAAAAATAATTGCCTTTGGATGCCCCTGCGGTGATCAAAAATAATTTACCAAAAAATCCGGCAGTGGGTGGAATGCCGGCCAATGAAAACAATGCCAGCGCCAGAATCCAGCTTATGAACGGATTGGTTTGGTACAGGCCCTTATATTCATCAATCCGCTCTTTACCGGTTTGTTGCGATATGACACCAGCCACACCAAATGCCGCCAGGTTGGAGAATGTATAGATCAACACAAAATAAACCACCGATGAAATGCCGTCTATGGAATTACTGATTAGCCCTACCAAAATAAAACCAACCTGAGCAATGGAGGAATAGGCCAGGAAACGTTTTATATTCTGTTGCCGCAAAGCAAACAGGTTGCCAATGATCATGGTGGCGATGGATAATATCATCACCATATTGTACCACAGCTCATGCATTGGGCTAAACACTTTGTACAAAGCAGTGAGCAATATAAACGCAATGGAACCCTTTGATATCACCGATAAAAAAGAACTAACTGCAATGGGCGCTCCTTCGTACACATCGGCGGTCCATAAATGAAATGGAACAATGGATAACTTGAAGGCGAAGGCGGCGAATAAAAATACAAAGGCTAATATTTGCAAGGGGCTGCCATCCAGCATGGCGGGCATTTCAGCAAAACTGATGGTACCGGTTGCGCCATACATCAATGAAATACCAAACAATAAAATACCGGAAGAAAAAGCGGATGACAAAATCATTTTCATGGATGCTTCCGAAGATATTTTTTTCTCAAGGTCGAAATTAGCCATAGCTGCAACAGGTATTGTAGAAAGCTCCAATGCTAAAAAGAACATGAGCAGGCTGCCGCTTGAAATCATAAAAAACATTCCCAGTACGGCGGATAACATGAGCATGAAAAACTCCGGCATGTGTTCACTCTTCTTTAACCAGTCTGCGAATAATAAAGAAATAAGGTAAATACCCAGGCTTAAAATACTTTTCTGAAAAGTCATTAATGCATTGGTGGTGAAAAGGCCGCCAAATAAATCACCTTCCGCGATGAAGAAAAAACCATAGATAAAATTTACCAGTAATAAAAATTGCACCAGCGATAACAGGCGTTCGTTTTTCATCTCCGTACCTACCTTTATAAACAGCAGCAGGAAGAGGATGAAAGTGATCACCAGCTCGGATTTCATTAATATCAAAAAGTCGTTTAACATATAATTTAATAGGATTAGGTGCATTATTCGCAAAGACCCTGTGGTATTTACTTTCTCTTTTAAATTCGTTGCTTTTGCCTCCCTCCCGATGGCAATCGGGACGTAACTCCTGCAACGCCGCTGCTTTTGCTTCTTTCAAAAAATAAGCTTCGCATTTTTTGAATCCCGCCTTTGGCGGGACCGAACCAAAAGAGGCGGCTTATGCAGTTACTGATTTTAACTCGTACCAAAATTCATAGATCAAAATGATACTTATAGCACCTTTGCGAATTATACACCTAATCCTGTAATTTAAAATACACCCTTATCCTCTAAAGGGGAAACGGGAATTTGAATTAAAGCAGACCGCTTCTTTTTAAACTACCTGATTGACTGTTTTAACAGGTAACGTAATTAAAGCTGCCCAATGATTAAATGTACAAGAGGGCGATGCAACGATTTTCCACATTGCTTCTTAGCCCGGACAAAAAAATAAACACAAGCACATTTCAACTTTCCACGTTTCCATTATTATTTCCCCGCCACTTTATTCATTATTATTTCCGCAGCCGGGCTTACCAAATCATTTAACCAGAACGGCGCCACGCCAATTGCAATGATGCCGGCAATTAAAATAATGGCTGCTAATTTTTCATTCCACTTTGCATCGGTTAAATTAGTAAACTCAGCCTTTATGGGACCCATGGCTACCTGCCCGATAGCCCTTAAAATATAAACAGCAGTTACTACAATTGACATACAGGCTGCGATGGTTGCAATGCGATGAAACCAATCAGGGTTTTGCCATGATCCCATCAGGATCGTCATCTCCGCGACAAAACCACTTAACCCCGGCAAGCCTAAAGAACACAGCCCAACGATAAATAATACTGTAGTGATAAAGGGCATTACTTTCAGCAGTCCGCCCATTTCATTCACCTGCCGGGTATGGGTACGTTCGTAGATCATCCCAATCACAGCGAAGAAAAGCGCCGTCATTAAACCGTGAGAAACCATTTGCATTACCGCACCCGTCATGGCTGTTTTGGTTAACATACCAATACCCAGCAAAACAAACCCACAATGACTAACGGATGAATATGCGTTGATATATTTCAGGTCTTTCTGCATCATGGTAGCGAATGCCCCATATAAAATTGCAATGGTTGCCAGCACGATAATGATGTTGGCATATTCCTTCGCCCCGTCAGGCATAATATAAGTGGCCACCCTTAAACAACCATAGCCACCCAGTTTCATAGAGATGCCAGCCAGGAACATAGAACCCGCAGTAGGCGCCGAAGAGTGGCCATCGGGCACCCAGGTATGAAAAGGAAATAATGCGGTAAACACCCCAAAGCCAACAAATAAAAGCGGGAAACAAATTTTTTGGACCTGCACGGGGATATGGGCCTGTGACAAGGCTAATAAGTCAAAAGTTTTTTCCGGGCCACCAAAATAAACGCCCAGCAAACCCACTAACACCAATGCGGAGCCGCCCATTAACATCAACGCCAGTTTATTGGCGGCATATTCTTTTTTGCCACTTCCCCAAATGCCGATCAACAAATATTTTGGTATCACCGCTATTTCAAGAAAGAAGAAAAGAATGAAAAGATCAAGCGAGATAAAAAACCCATAAGCTCCCAGGCTAAGGAGGATGAGCAGGAAATAAAATTCCCTGGTCATCTTTGTTATGTTCCAGGAAACCAGCACGCCTGCAATCACCACGAATGCGGTCAATAAGATCATGGCTACTGAAATACCATCTACGCCCAGGTGAAAACTGATATGCCAGGCGGGGAACCAGTTGTACTGCAATTCAAATAACATTTGCGCTTCATTGCCTGCCGACCTTTCATTGCGGAAAGCGAACAGTAAAGCAAATGCCAAAATAAATTGTAGTGTTGAACCAATCAGTGCGGCCAGCTTTATTTGCTGTGCTGTTTTCATTAACAGGATAGCTATTGCTGTTAGCAGCGGTAATAATATTAGTGATGTTAAGTTCATTTATTGGTTTTCGTGTTATTATAGTTAGATTCTGCTCAACCTCACCCCCTCTCCAAAAGAGAGGGGAGCCTGACCCTGATGGTGCAGAGCGCTTATTGTTAATGGGTAGCGTAGCCCCTTAAGGTGCAAAGCGATTGAATTAATACTAAACAACTTTGGCTAAAAATTATTTATTCTCTATTTCCAGATATAAATAAACAATACCGCCAGCCCTATTACCCCGGCTAAAAAGTAAAGGGCATACTGCTGTACTTTACCCGATTGAAAACCTTTTATTTTTTCTGATATAACCTGCGTTGTATTTCCCGTTGCATTCATTAATCCATCTACTACATTTTTATCAAACCAGG
>JANOTW010000495.1:0-2338 GCA_031416575.1 Ferruginibacter sp. | reverse complement strand
TGCACGGCCCATTCACCTCACTCTTTTTAAGCATCCATTTTTCCATTCTATAATTCATGCATGGAAAGCAAAAGACCCGAAATGGATTTATTTATTAACCGGCAGGGGAAAAAGCAGTTTTGAAAAATCATTTTTTAAAGGGGTGCCTGGTTTGCCCAAAGCATTAAAGTCTGCATTAGCGGTACCCGAAAAAGTAGTGTTCTCCGCTACGTTCAACAATTTTGGTGCACTGGAGTTATTAGGAACAGAACCGCTGACCGATGAAAAATTTGATATACTTCATCGCTTTGGAAAAGTTTTTGACTCAAGCTATACACGATTTAATGATTTAAAAAAAGCAGAAGCCCAGGCCAGGGAAGCAAAGATAGAAGCAGGACTGGAAAGAGTAAGGAGCAGAACCATGGCGATGCACCGGTCTGAGGAAATCGCAGATATTCTTGGTAAAATTTTTATAGAGCTTACAACACTCGATGTTGTTTTAAACAGAGTCCTTATTTGGATATTCAATCATCAGGAAAGATATATTAGCTGGTGGTCAGCAAATGCAGAGTTAGAAAGCAACGCAGAAAGTTACAGGGTGGATTATAATCAGCAACCGGTATTTCAAACATATTATGAAGCATGGCAAAAAAGGATGCCCTTACTGTTGTACACCTTGTCAGGCGCTACAAAAGATTCCTGGGAAAATTTCCTTTTTTCCGATACCGAACTGTCAAGATTGCCAACGATGGTGCAAGATGGTATGAGAGCAGAAGGAACAATATTCACGACCAGTGCCATCAGTGATTACGGGATAATGATGGCTGGAGGCCTTGAACCTTTAACTGATGAAAATACGGAAGTCATTCAACGTTTTGGGAGGGTATTCCAGCAATCTTATACCCGGTATTTAGATGTTCAAAAAGCAGAAGCACAGGCAAGAGAATCACAAATCCAACTTGCATTAGAAAGAGTTCGTGCAAGAACAATGGCAATGCAACATAGCTCAGAACTTAAGGATGTTGCGGCAATTTTATTTATACACGCAGAGGAAGTAGGTGTTAATTCATTTGCTTCAGGAGTTCACCTCTGGATTGAAGATGGGAAAGCGATAACCATTTGGAGTTGCACCGAAGGTGAAATGTTGCCGCCCTTTAGGTTACCTCTTACGGAAGACCCTGCAATGATGCATATATATGAAGCTGCTCAAAGTGGAAAGGATTTTCATGTAGAAGCAATGGGGGAGCAAGCGTTGAAAGAGCACTACGAGTATTTGTTTTCCTTTCCTGATATCAAAGAGATTTTTGGAAACTTGTCCGATGCCGGGTTTCCTGTTCCAAAATTTCAAATATTCCATGCCGCTTATTTTTCTTACGGCTACCTAATGTTTATTACACATGAACCATGTCTGGAGGTTCATGATATATTTAAACGCTTTGCAAAAATTTTTGAGCAGACCTATACAAGATTCCTTGATCTGCAAAAAGCAGAAGCACAGGCAAGAGAAGCACAGATTGAATTAGGATTGGAAAGAGTTCGTGCAAGAGCCATGGCTATGCAAAACTCAAATGAGTTAGCTGAAATTGTTGACACTGTTTTTAAAGAACTTACCAAACTCCATTTTCCAGTCGACCGTTGCATCATAATGATCTACGACTCCAAGACGAATGGGTCTACCTGGTGGCAGGCTAATCCGGAGCCGGGATCTGTTCCGGTTGGCTTATTTGTAAAATATCATGAGCATAAACCTTATATAGACTATATCAATGCATGGAAAGCCGGGATTTTAAAATGGGAATATCTGCTGGAAGGAACCGGTAAAAAAGAATGGGATGCTTTTTTGTTTACTGAAACAGAACTATCACTTCTACCCGAGTTTGTCATTGCCGGAATGAAGTCATATGATCGGATATTTTTAAACGTGTCATTTAATAATTTCGGAAATTTAACAGTGTCCAGCGTTGACCCACTTCTGCAGGAGCATTTTGACATACTGCTTCGCTTCGCAAAAGTTTTTGATTCAACCTATACCCGTTTCAATGATCTGCAAAAAGCCGAAGCACAGGCAAGGGAAGCGCAGATAGAAGCAGCATTGGAAAGAGTGAGAAGCCGTTCCATGGGTATGCAAAAAAGCGAAGAGCTCAAAGAAGTAATTCAGGTTGTATATGAACAATTCGTTCACTTAAATATCAAAATTGAACATACAGGGTTTGTGATGGATTATAAGACAAGGGACGATTACAATATCTGGATAGCTGATCCGCTCGGGGTTCCCTCCCAGGTAATAGTTCCTTATTTTGATTCTGTGTATTACAATCGTTTTAATGAAGCAAAGAAAAAAGGAGAGGATTTTTTTGCC
>JANOTW010000494.1:0-7981 GCA_031416575.1 Ferruginibacter sp. | reverse complement strand
CAAAAGATCGGGCGAACCCCCAACTTTACTGAACTATGCTGCTTTAGCGCCATGTGGAGCGAACATTGCAGTTATAAAAACTCCATTAAATGGCTTAAAACTTTGCCCAGGGATGGAAAGAGGATGCTGGTGAAAGCCGGTGAAGAAAACGCCGGGCTGATGGATATCGGAGATGGATATGGCGTAGTATTTAAAATTGAAAGCCATAACCACCCCAGTGCGATTGAACCTTTTCAGGGCGCAGCTACGGGAGTAGGCGGTATTCACCGGGATATTTTTACCATGGGTGCAAGGCCGATCGCTTCATTGAATTCCCTGCGTTTTGGAAATTTAACGGAAGCCAAAACCCAGCATCTGTTAGCAGGGGTGGTTCATGGCATTGGCCATTATGGCAATTGCTTTGGTGTGCCTACCGTGGGAGGCGAAATTTATTTTGAAAATTGTTATCATACCAACCCGTTGGTAAACGCCATGAGTGTGGGTATTTTAAAGAATGGCGATACAATATCCGCTACCGCTGAAGGAACTGGTAACCCTGTTTTCTTTGTAGGAAGCGCTACAGGCAAGGATGGTATTGGTGGGGCATCATTCGCATCGGCCAATATTACCGCGGATAGTGCGGAAGATTTGCCGGCAGTACAGGTAGGTGATCCGTTTCAGGAAAAGAAATTATTGGAAGCCTGCCTGGAAGTAATAAAGACAGGCGCCATTGTAGGCATGCAGGATATGGGAGCGGCCGGGATCATTTGCTCCACGGCGGAGATGAGCGCCAAAGGGAATTCGGGAATGAGGATAGAACTTGATAAGGTACCGATGCGGCAACAAAATATGAAGGCCTGGGAATTATTGCTGAGCGAAAGCCAGGAAAGAATGTTGATGGTGGTAGAAAAAGGAAGAGAAGCGGACGTTAAAAAAGTATTTGAGAAATGGGATCTTCCCTGTAGCGATATTGGCGTGGTGATAGATGGCGGCCTGCTGGAATTTTATATGCACGGAGTATTGGAAGCAGCACTTCCGGCAGTTGAATTGGTATTGGGTGGAGGCGCACCTCAATACGATAGGGAATATGCCCGGCCGCAATACTTTGATCAGATTGATGCATTTAATGCAGGCACAATTGAATTGCCGGAGAATTTAAAATCGGTAGCAGGGCAATTAATTGAAATACCAAATATTGCGAGTAAGCGATGGATTTATACACAATATGACAGCATGGTTGGCGCAGGAACCGCCAGCGCCAACGAACCAAGTGACGCGGCAATCGTAATAGCAAAGCCTACCAATAAAGGGCTTGCCCTCACTACGGATTGTAACAGCCGCTATGTGTTTGCGGACCCTTACAAAGGGGCCATGATAGCGGTAGCGGAAGCGGCAAGGAATATTGTGTGTAGCGGGGGCCAGCCATTGGGCGTTACCAATTGCCTCAACTTTGGCAATCCTTATAACCCTGAAGTTTACTACCAGTTTGTGAATGCCATTAAAGGCATGGGTGAAGCATGTATTAAATTTGACACACCCGTAACCGGTGGCAATGTAAGTTTCTATAACCAGTCGCCGGATGGCCCTGTTTACCCTACCCCTACTATTGGCATGGTGGGCTTATTGGATAATGTGGAGAAGAAGATGACCATGGATTTTAAAAAGACGGGTGATCATATTTATCAGATTGGACAAAGCAGGAACGATATTAACTCATCTGAATATTTACATAAAATACATGGAATAGAATTTAGCCCGGCGCCGCATTTTGATTTGGAAGAAGAGTTTGCTTTGCACCGGGTGATAGAAAACCTGGTTAAAGAACAATTGATAGCCTCAGCACATGATGTAAGCGAAGGTGGAGTATTTGTAACGCTTACGGAGAGTGGCTTTAACAGGAACCTGGGTTATAATGTTAACAGCAATAAAGCCGTCCGCAAAGATGCCTGGCTGTTTGGCGAAGCACAGAGCAGGGTGATCGTATCGGTAGATAAAAATGGAGCGGCTAATCTTGAAGCAAGATTAACTTCATTAAATTGTCCGTTCGAAATGTTGGGAACTGTTACGGAAGGAGCCATCATTATTGATGGCGAAAACTGGGATACTATTATTGACTGGAAAAATAAGTATGATCATGCGATCGGCAATTATTTGGCCGGGCATGAATCTGAGCAGGCGTTGATTGCGTTGTAGTTGTTTGTTAATGGTAGGTAGTTAATAGTTTGATGGTTTGTATCTACTGCTCATAATTTCAGCACTCCTTGCTTTTCGCAGTTTAAGTTCATTTTTTTTATCTTTTTTTGTCCAGGCATCAGGCCCTGAATAAACATCCTTGCATCGCTTGCCGACAGTATTTATCGGCATCCCGATGTTACACTTGAATCGGGACTTATACCACATACCATTGGGGAACTTTACCCACGTTATTTGTAAAAAATCTGTAGCCGGCTAAAATTGATAACCTTGTTTTTTTCAATAACAGGGGCAATTTCAATTTACCGTTAAATTTAGAGGTGGGGGCAAAGCGCACTGAATTCAAATGCACTGGAACCGTCAACAATCAACTATCAACTGTTACTAAAAAAACATCATGAATAAAAAAATCGCCATCATCGGCGGAGGAAATTTAGGAACTGCCATTGCCGAAGGATTGATAAAAAGTAAATTTTGCAAGGCGGCTGATATTATGGTCACCAAAAGAAATACGGCTACTATAAAACACCTTTCGGATAAAGGCGTAAATGTTACTTCGGATAATGCGGCGGCGGTACGTAGCAGTGATCTGGTGATATTAGCCGTTAAGCCATTTCAGGTGAAGGATGTTTTAAATGGCTTTAAAAAAGAGTTGTCCCCAAAACAAATACTGGTTTCTGTAGTTACCGGTGTGCTGATGGAAGAAATTGAAACAACGATAAACATGAAACTCCCTGTTTTTAGGGCCATGCCCAATACGGCCATTGCCATTCAGGAAAGCATGACCTGTATTAGTTATTCCAACGCATCTGAAACCCAGATTAGTTTTGTAACAGCGTTATTCGCAAACCTGGGTAAAGTAACAGTGATAGATGAAAAACTAATGGATGCGGCTACCGTGTTAGGCGCCTGTGGAACCGCCTTCGCAATGCGGTATATCCGTGCCAATATACAAGGCGGTATAGAGATAGGTTTTGATTCCGCTACCGCTAATTTAATTGCGGCGCAAACCGTAAAAGGGGCTGCTGAATTATTATTGCAAAAGGGCACCCACCCCGAGCAGGAGATTGATAAAGTAACCACTCCCAAGGGCTGTACAATTGTAGGGCTGAATGAAATGGAGCACCGGGGATTTAGTTCTTCACTAATAAAAGGAATTGCTACCAGTTATAATAAGATTGTAAAGGGGTAGAAGAAGAACCAGCCCCCCTGCCCCCCAAAGGGTGGTTCCCGGGCCCTGCTATTGGAAAGACTTTTCTGAAAATGTGTTTTAGGTCCCACAGGTTTTAACCCTACCTCGCCGCCCTGCGATAAAAATAATAGGCCAGCAACCCAAAAATAATATTGGGGACCCAGGCGGCCAGGAAAGGCGTGAAATTTCCTTTGGTAGCAAATACCAGCGAAAAACGGCCGAACAGGATATATAATACACTCAATACAATACCAACGGCCAGATGAAACCCACTGCCACCTCTTACCCTGCGGGAAGCAAGCGTAGCGCCTATCATGGACAAAATGATTACAGAAACGGGTATGGCATCCCGGTTATACCTTTCCACCAGCAGGGCATTGATACCTTCGGACCCCCTCATTTCTTCCTTCCTGATCAGTTCCTTTAACTCAGGTGTGGGGAGGCGGTCCTTAAGATATTCATCCTTCCTTAAATCAACCGGTTTAAAATTATAGTTCATTAAAAGTGCGTCACTGTGCTTTACGGTTTCTTTACCGTTTACAAAAAAACGCTCCATTACCCTGTTCATCCTCCACTTTTTTGAAGCGGTATCCCAGGCTATATTGTCGGCACGCAGGTTATACTTCAAATGGTTATTCTCGAATTTTTGAATAAAGAAATTGCCGCCCGTTTTGTTGGTGGTATCATAGTATTTAATGCCGGCATAAGAATTGGAATCCAACCTGAAATAATAATTTTGTGGAAAAGACCTGGCATCCCCGGGAGTGTAAAAATCTACATACTTTGCTTCGAAAGTACCCCAGATGGCATTGGCCCTTGGTAATACAAACTGGTAAACCAGCCAGAGGATACCAGCCAAAAAAATACTCCCTATCCAATACGGAAAAAGAAAACGCCTGAAACTAACCCCACTGCTCAATATGGCGATCACTTCGGAATGCTCCGCCATTTTAGCTGTAAAAAATATAACCGCTATAAATACAAACAAGGGGAACAGCATGGCATCAATGCGGGGAACAAGGCCAAAATAATAATCCGTAATGATCTTACTTACAGGCAATTTGGATTTAACGAAATCGTCCGTTTTCTCACTGATGTCTATTACCACCACTATCGCGGTAAACAATATCAAACAAAAGAAAAAAGTAGTCAGGTATTTCTTTAGTATGTAGCTATCTATTTTCTTCATTTAATTCCCCCATCCCCTAAAGGGGTGTTATTGCCGTTTATTAAAAAAATACCCCTACCACTGAAGGGGAATTATTGTTCATCTGCTTTATTCCCCTTTAGGGGATAGGGGCTTACAATATTTTCACCTCGGTCCTTCTGTTCATTTGTCTCCCTTCATCGTCATCGTTTTCAGCTATCGGTACAGTCATGCCATATCCCTTTGAGGTTAGCCTTTCAGGGGCGATACCTTTAGTTAATAAATAGGCCCTTACCGTATTCGCCCTGTTGGTAGATAAAATCAAATTTGCTTCCGCCTTTCCTACATTATCCGTATGCCCTCCAATTTCAATTTTTTCATCGTCTTTTCTATTCAGGTATTCAACCAATTCGTCCAATACAGTGTAGGCTTCCGGCTTTAGGGTTGCTTTGCCCGATTCAAAAGTACAGTTATCCAGCACAAATGATTTGGGCGCCTCAAACTGAATATCAACTTTAAACCCATTTTTATAAAACTGGTTACCTTTTAAAGCGGGTATATCCAACACATTGTAACTGGTGGAATCATTAAATCCCAAAATGAAGATCTCATATTTATCACCAGCGGGAAGGCGGAGTGAAAATTTACCCACAGAATCACTTAAGCCCTGGTATTCCCTGTTATTCAATTTACTTCTGAAAATCACGATCTCATGATTAAGCATATTACCCGACCTGGAATCCGCTATGGTAACATCTACGGGCGCATCTTTGGGCAAATTCATAGGCTGTGTGCCTTGCGCAGATAAAAATAGCGGTATAAATAAAATGACCGGCAGGCAAAAAAACATCTTTTTCATAGTGGTTAATTTAGTGAGAAAAGTAATTAAAAGTATTTAAAGTAAAAAGAGTAAATAAGGTAAATAGCGTAAAAAAAGTATGTAAAGTAAATAAAGTATGTAAGTAAAGTTCCCAATTTGAAAGTGTTATAGAGATTTAATTTAAAATTAACGATGATAAAATTATGGTTATTCTGCACAACGGATAAAAACGTGAATAAGATTTTTTGTCCAGGCAGAGAAGCAATGGTCATTCCCGAAAAATCGGGATTTCGAAATACTGGATTTTTGTCCAAGCTATATTTCCTTGCTCAACATCGTTGCATCGCCCTCTTGTACCTAATACCATTGGGGATCTTTAATTGTGTTATAAATTAAAATACCGTTGATTTTTAAGATTATCAGACAAATTAAATACACTGTTTTACCCCTTGCGCAGTATAATCACTCGTGTACCGAATACCATCGGGGAACTTTAATTGCGTTATACCGGGCGGTTCATCAGGCGCAGTTTATGAAATGGCAGAAGGCCTCCCCTTTTGGGGCAATGTCATTTGCTTAATGTTTATAACCGTTGCTGCAAACGAACTGCCATTTCGGATTTCCAGCTATTAAAATCACCGGCAATGATATGCTCCCTGGCCTGCTTCACCAGCCACAGATAAAATGCAAGGTTATGAATACTGGCAATGGTAAGCCCCAGCATTTCCTTCGCTTTTATTAAATGGCGTACATAAGCTTTGCTGTAATAATTACTCACTTCGCATTCAAAACCATCATCAATAGGAGAAAAATCACGTTCCCATTTTTTATTATCAATATTAATTACCCCATTGGTAGTAAAAAGCATTGCATTTCGGCCATTGCGGGTGGGCATCACACAATCAAACATATCTATTCCTAATGCTATACACTCTAAAATATTCCAGGGAGTACCAACGCCCATTAAATAACGTGGTTTTTCAACAGGTAGTATATCGCAACAATGTTCTGTAAATTCATACATCATTTCCATTGGCTCGCCTACACTTAGGCCACCTATAGCATTCCCGGTTGCATTTTTTGAGGCCATAAATTCCGCTGATGCGGTACGCAGGTCTTTATAAGTACTACCCTGTACTATCGGGAACAGGTTTTGCGTATAACCATACTTGTCTGGCGTTTCATTAAAGCGTTTAAAACACCTGTCGAGCCAGCGGTGCGTTAATTCCATGCTTGTTTTGGCATAAGCATAATCGCTGGGATAGGGCGGGCATTCATCAAAGGCCATGATGATATCGCCCCCGATGATACGCTGAATATCCATTACTTTTTCAGGCGTAAATAAATGCTTGCCGCCATCAATATGCGATTGAAAGATGACGCCCTCCTCGTTTATTTTACGATTATTTGCAAGTGAAAAAACCTGGTAACCGCCGCTATCAGTCAATATTGGCCCGTTCCAGCCCATAAATTGGTGTAATCCCCCACCTGCTTCCATTGTTTCCAGTCCGGGCCGTAAAAACAAATGATAGGTATTGCCTAATATTATCTGCGCCTTTACATCATTGAGCAATTGCTGCTGGGTAATGGTTTTTACACTACCAACAGTCCCTACCGGCATAAAAATAGGTGTAAGTATTTCACCATGGCCAGTCGTCATTTTTCCGGCCCTTGCTTTGGTAAGGGTATCGGTGTGTTGTAATTCAAATTGTAGTGCTGCCATAAAAAAAGCCACTTCAGAAAATAAAGTGGGATGCAAAAATATTGTTTATTTAATGAAAGCTCTTGTGACGCTGGAACGCAGTGGTTCCTAAGTTAATTTATTTACCAGTTGGTAAAGTTTGGTTCAAATTAACCTTTATATGTATTTGGTTTTAAGATAAAATTATAATCGTCTTTTTTGGGGGGGGGCTTGTTTTGCCATAAACACACTTTAAATGTTTATCGTTGTTTCAACCACTTCATAAACCACAGTGTAAGGAAATTGATTTACTTTTCCTTCGCGTACAGGCTTTTCATAATAAGAATAAGTATGTGGATTACGAAGAAGCGATTCAAAAAATTTATCCAATTCATCTAAAAATTCTAATCCTAATTGTTCCCTTTGTAATTCGTACCAATCATATGCTTCTATAATTTCCATGGTAGCCAAAGGCCGCACTTCAATTTTATATTGCATGTCTTTTTTCTTTGTTCATAGCCATTTGTTTTACCTCATCCCAACTGTATGATTTTCCTTCCCCATTAAGATATTTATCCCTCTCTGCCTGAATTAACTTACGCCTTTGCATATCGGCATCTATTTCGTCTTCAAAAAGAGTATAAATCGCTTCCGCTTTTTTATCCCCTATAGTGTCAATAAATTGGTGAAGTTTTTGACGGATACTTTTTTCCATAATAAATCTGATTTTTAACAAATTAACTTTTAAAAGTTGATATTTTTTATAGCGAATAACACTTGGGTGCAATTCAAATTTTCGCTGGCTGGTGGGACACCAGCCAGGGGCAGCCAGCCGTGGTCGGTGTCCCACCCAATGCTATTAAAATAAGGCTTTGCCTGGTACATATTTTGGCATGATTCATTTCAAAAGATTGAATATATCGAATTGGTATGTACCTGCCAATTAAATCTACCGATAAATATAGCTTT
>JANOTW010000493.1:0-5996 GCA_031416575.1 Ferruginibacter sp. | reverse complement strand
CATTGATTGCAAAAATGACTTCCCGAAAGATTAGTCATAGATTCCGCTTCATCTGTTTTTGAAACTATACCAAGTAGGATTGGGCAGTTTTCCTCCAGTAATTCAGCGCCACATTCAGGACAATATTGTAAACCACATTCGTTACTAAAATATCTTCGCCTTTTCAGGGATAAATCAAACATTTTCTTTTTCATCTTCTATTAATTAAGTTTCACGCATTGAATTTTCCAAATTTCTTTTACCGGCAAAGTTGATGCCCGCTTAAACAATTGAACCGGTAAACATATAATCAATATGGTTTTCATCAAGAATCCTCAATACCGTTTTTGATAGTTTCGGTTGTAAAATTTAGCTAAAGTTAGCAGGTAGGTTCCTTTATTTCTATTGCAGTTTTTTGTGTAAATATTTGGTGAAGGCCGGTTAAGAAAAGTTCTATTGCAATGGCAAACAATTCCAATGCTTTAATTAGGCGTTGCTCAGCACTCATTTTAAAGAGCGTGGTTAAATATTGTTTGTCATTAGGTAGCTGCTTACTATTCATTCCATAAAATTTAGTGCAAAATAATTCATATTTCTTATGTTATACGCTCAATAATATTTTAAGACTATCACAAAACCTTTATGTAAGGGGTTATAAATCCAATAAGTATTACGAAATTGCAGGCTAATCAATAATTCATAAATGGCATTTAATAATCCCGGCAACCGCTTTCAACAAACTACCCCCGTCGTACTCAATCTCATTATCATAAACGTGTTGGTTTACCTTGCCCAAATGGTAACCGGGGGAAACAACGAACCAAACCCGGCAGCAGATCTTTTTGCATTGCATCACTATAAGTCCACCTATTTTCAACCTTACCAGATTGTAACGCACATGTTCATGCATGGCGGCTTTTTTCACCTGCTGTTTAATATGTTCGCCTTGTGGATGTTTGGGTCTATGGTGGAAAGGGTTTGGGGGCCAAAAAGGTTTCTGATTTTCTATTTTATTTGTGGATTGGGTGCCGCATTTTTTCAAATGGGTTCCTATGCGTTTGATTTTTGGCAAATTGATCATAGTATTATAAGCGCCGAAGTATCTGATCAGTACCAGGTTATTTTACGGCAAGCATATACCGTAGGCGCTTCCGGGGCAATAATGGGTGTTCTTGCGGCGTTTGGATATTTATTCCCCAATACGGAATTGATTATAATACCTATTCCCGTACCAATAAAAGCAAAATGGGCCATTCTGGGAATGATTTCGCTTGATGTTTTTGGTGGTGTGGTAAAGGTTCCGGGTGATAATATCGCCCATTTCGCCCATATCGGCGGAGCCTTAATTGGCTTTTTATTGGTACTGTATTGGAACAAAAAAAGCAAAAAAACGTTTTATTAAAAGTTAATGGCAATTATTGCAAGGTGTTTGTAAATTTGTATTACAATAATTTTAATGGGAGAAGCAGAAAGATACCCGGAATACAAGCGGCCCCGAAAGAGGTTGACCCTTGGCAGCGATGGCAATGCCCTTGTCGCTTTATTCACCATTAATGTTATCTTTTTTTTATTGCTCATCACCATCCAGGTAGTATATTATTTTTTCCAGGCGAATGAAGCCGCATTTAATACACAGATAGTACAATACTTTGAAATGCCCGCCCAGCTTACCAAATTAAGCGAGCGGCCCTGGACGATATTCATTTATATGTTTAGCCATACCGGCGTATTGCATATTTTAAGTAACATGCTTTGGCTATGGGCGTTTGGTTTTGTTTTTCAGGAACTTACCGGCAATAAAAAACTAATTCCTGTTTACATATATGGCGGGCTGGCGGGGGCGCTGGTTTTTATTTTAGCCAACCATTTGATCCCTTCATTGCGTCCATTAACCGGCAGCTCTTCATTAATAGGCGCCAGCTCAGCCACTATGGCGGTAGCTATTGCCACTACAACCCTGGCTCCACAGTATCGTTTTTATAAAAATTTAAATGGTGGTATTCCCATTTGGGTGCTTACATTAATTTACATAGCCATTGATTTTATAGGCATATCATCACAAAGCGCCGCTTTTAGCCTGGCACATATTGGTGGGGGATTAGCCGGGTTTCTATTTGTTTATTTTTTACGCAAAGAAAAAGACGGTAGTATATGGATGAATAATCTTTACAACTGGTTCATGAATCTTTTTAACCCGGATAAAAAAAATGGCGCCGGTTCTATAAAAGAAAAAGTTTTTTACAATTCGGAAGGCAGGAAGCCTTACCAAAAAACCTCCAATATAACCCAGCAACGGGTAGATGAAATCCTCGATAAGATCAACCAGAAAGGCTATCATCTTTTGACGGATGAAGAAAAGAATATTTTAAAAAGAGCTGCGGAAGAAGATTTGTAGAGAAGCCATGGCCCGATGATAATGGTGCAATTCAAATTTTCGATTTATTTGTTAAATAGCAGGAACACGCCTCGGGGCGTGTTCCTGCTGCCGGTCAACATTTAAATTATTTTTAGAGGGCATACCCTATCTTTATGCCATGCCAAAAAGCTTTTTTCGCCGGTTAACAAAAAATTTTTTTATCATTTCTAATCTGGTGGTAGCGGCATTATTTTTAATGGGCTGCTATAGCGAATTATTCTTTTCCGCCTCCTGGTGGCCGGTGGGTTTTTTAACCTTATCATTATTTTATTTACTGCTCACTCTTTTCGTATTTTTTATTTTCTGGTTATTTGTAAAACCACGCTGGACACTTATTTTTATTGTAGCGGCAGCGTTCTCTTTCAATCATATCAGGAATATATTTCCTTTCAGGTTTACATCTTTATTCAGTATGCAAAAACAGGTGAACGATTTGCGTGTGATGAGCTGGAACGTAGCACAGTTCGATATTATGAAGTTTAAGGAAAATCCTGGTACCTATAATGAAATGATCAGCCTGGTAAATGGGTACCAACCTGATATTGCCTGTTTTCAGGAAATGGTGAGTGGCGATACCCTGGCCGATTTAAACAATCCTTACTATCGTAAATATAGTTTTTACTCAGTATTTGATTTCGCTCATAAATTAAGTTTACCAAACTATTTTTATAGCTATAATTACAAGGAGAATTTTTTAAGCCAGCAGCACTTTGGTATTATCATCTTTTCAAAATATCCTATCATCAACAAGCAAACCATCAGTAATTTCCCCAATGATTATAATTCAATATTTCAATATGCTGATATTGTTAAAGGGGCTGATACGATCAGGGTTTTTAATTGTCATTTGCAGTCGTTAAGATTTAGTCCAACCAATTTAAAATACATACAAAACCCAAAGATAAAAACAGATACAGACATCGAAAATTCGAAAAACCTGATCAGTAAATTCAAAAACGGCTTTTTAAAGCGACAGGTACAGGCAGACAGGGTAAGAGCGGAAATTGATAAAAGCCCGTACCCCGTAATTATTTGCGGCGATTTTAATGATGTGCCTAACTCCTATGCGTATGAAACAATCGGGAATGGCTTACGGGATGCATTCGTGCAAAAAGGAGCAGGTATGGGCAGGACCTTTAGCGGAATTTCCCCAACGCTGAGGATAGATAATATTTTTATAGACAAGCGGTATTCAGTAAATCAATTCATTCGTATCCAAAAAAAACTGAGCGACCATTTTCCTATTATTACTGATATCAGCCGGTTACCCGATTAACTGAAAACCCTATATTTGCAATCATTTATGATTTTAAACACCCACACATATCTTTTTCTTTCCTGTTGATGCCATAGAAACAGGCGCATCATTCGCCGTGGGCATAATATAAAAAACAATTACAGCTAAAGGCATAAAAAAAGGGAATTTTACATACCATTATAAAGTTCAATAAAGTTTTGAGGCACAAGGGGAGTACCTATAAACCTAAATAATATTAACCTCTCTGACTGGGATGCACCTTCTGACTGCACCAGGCAAACAGGGATGAAAATTCAAATTATATTGGCATTAAAAAAAACAGAAAACAGAAAACAAAAAACATGCCCCTAAAAGTATATAATTCTTACACCCGTCAAAAAGAAACATTCATCCCTATTACCCCGGGCCATGTAGGCATGTATGTGTGCGGGCCCACCGTAAGTGGTGAAAGCCATCTTGGGCACGCAAGGCCGTATGTTACATTTGATTTTATATACCGGTACCTAACTTTTAAAGGATATAAAGTGCGGTATGTACGCAATATTACCGATGCCGGGCATTTTGAAGAAGAAGGAAAAGCCGCAGAAGATAAGGTAACTAAAAAAGCAATACTTGAAAAACTGGAACCAATGGAACTGGTGCAGAAATATACCAATTTGTTTCATTGGGCTATGTTGCAGTTTAATAATATGGAGCCGGCTATTGAACCCACCGCTACGGGTCATATTGTAGAGCAACTGAACATGATTGAAAAAATCATCGCGGCAGGATATGCATACGAAGTAAACGGATCGGTTTATTTTGATGTTAAAAAATACGCGGCTACACATGATTACGGAAAGCTGAGCGGAAGAATAATCGATGACCTGTTGGAAACAACAAGAG
The DNA here is from genome assembly GCA_031416575.1 of Ferruginibacter sp. GTDB lineage: Bacteria > Bacteroidota > Bacteroidia > Chitinophagales > Chitinophagaceae > Ferruginibacter. Next base: position 1,458 of record JANOTW010000493.1, on the reverse strand, counting down.
AACTGGACGGGCAGGAAGAAAAGAGGGATAAGGCAGATTTCGCTTTGTGGAAATCGGCCGCCCCGGAACATATCATGCGCTGGAAAAGCCCATGGGGCGAGGGTTACCCCGGCTGGCATATTGAATGCTCGGCCATGGCCACAAAGTACCTGGGTGCGGAGTTTGATATACATGGTGGCGGTATGGACCTGCAGTTTCCGCATCATGAAAGTGAGATCGCACAGAGTACTATATGCAACCATCACACGCCGGCAAGATACTGGATACATAATAATATGATTACTGTAAATGGCCGAAAGATGGGTAAAAGCTATAACAACCAGATAAAGCTAACGGAGATGTTTAGCGGCAATCATCCTTTGCTAACCCAGCCCTTTGATCCTATGACGATACGCTTTTTTATTTTGCAAAGCCATTACCGCAGCCCGATAGATTTTAGCAGCGATGCTTTGGTAGCAAGTGAAAAAGCATCGAAGCGTTTGTGGGAGGCTTATGAAGTATTGAAGAAACTGACAACAGGCAATGGGCAACAGGCAACTGATACGGCCCTGGATGAAAATATTTTGAAACTGGTGAATGAGCTGGAAGAATTTATGGATGATGACTTTAGTACGGCTAAAGTTTTGGCCAATTTATTTGACCTGGCGCCAATCATCAATTCTATTAAGGATGGACATATTCCGGCAAATGCTATTTCAACCGGTACTTTACAATTATTAAAAGATTCATTTAAAATTTACCTCGAAGATATTTTGGGTTTAAAAAATTCAACAGCTAATGATAATAGTGCGTTGGATGGCGTAATGCAGTTGTTAATAGATATCCGCAAAGAAGCGAAAGCAAAGAAAGATTATGCCACTTCTGATAAAATAAGAAATCAATTGCTTACACAGGGTATCGCTTTAAAAGATGAAAAGGATGGAAATACGAGTTGGGGAAATGTTTGATGTCTGATTTTATGATGTCTGATTTATTTCAACTTGTGGGTTTAAGCTATTTATTTGTTGAAGTATTTTATTTGTAGGGCGGAGAATAGGATTTGAATCAGTTGCTCCCTGGGTGCATCCCAAATTGTCGCTTATCAGGAACGTGGTCGGTGGGACACCGACCACTCGGCGGGCTTCCCCTGGCTGGTGTCCCACCAGCCAGCGACAATTTGGGATGCACCCTGCTCCCTTTCCCCTTTAGTTTTTTATTCTTTTTTGAACCGGCATTTGAACCCTGATTAAGCATCGTTGTGTCACTCCCTTGTACCACATACCATTGTGGATCTTTTCTTACGTTATATGAAATAAGCATCAGGCAATGTCCTGACAATCTTTAAGTCAAACGCATTCACCCACCATCCGCTCTTTATACTCAATACTTAATACTATATACTTAATACTATATACTTAATACTATTCACTCACTAGCCACCAGCTATTCCATTAAAAATTTTGTCTCAATATCATGTCT
>JANOTW010000492.1:0-2462 GCA_031416575.1 Ferruginibacter sp. | reverse complement strand
TCCGCTATTTTACCAGCTTTAAAGCAAAAGACAATTGTTCCTCCATTGTATGATTGGTATTATCCAGAACAACCGCATCATCTGCTTTTCGCAAAGGGCTTACTTCCCTGTGAGAATCAATATAGTCACGCATTTCAAGATTATTTTTTACTTCTTCAATGGTGATATTGGGATTTTTTCCGTATAATTCCTTGAACCTTCTTTCAACCCTCACCCCGCTATCCGCCGTCATGAAGATCTTAATTTCCGCATCCGGAAAAACAGTAGTACCGATATCCCTGCCATCCATTACTATTCCTTTCTTTTCTCCCATTTTCTGCTGCTGGGCAACCGCGAAAGCCCTTACTTCGCGGATGGCTGAAACATCACTTACCTTTTCAGCGATTACGAGATCCCTTATCAAATACTCTATGTTCTCATCATTGAGAAAAATTTCAGACTGCTGCGATTTATAATTGAAATGAAATTCGATATGTATGCTTTTTAAAGCTTCATTTACTTCAATTGTATCCGTCCAGTCAATATGGTTTCTCAAAAAATACAATGTAATGGCACGATACATTGCCCCGCTATCAATGTAAGCATAGCCTAATTCCTTTGCTAACTGCTTCGCCAACGTACTTTTTCCACAGGCAGACCAACCGTCAATCGTTATGATCCTCTTTTTTTTCATGAGCACAAAAGTCAATCAAAAAATTCATCTCTCAAAAGAAAAGCAGGAATAAAAATTTCAACTGCAGCGCTACCTGCACTGTATTAATAATGCACTTTGATACACATTCTAAAAATGGCACTTTACGCATTTTAGTACCAGAGTGTTACTAAAACTGTAGTATGTTTCTTTAATTTATAACGTGAGAAAGTTGCCAATGGTATGCGGTACAAGTGAGTCCCGATAAAAATCGGGATTAACATAACACAACGATGATGCCATGAAATACTTCTGCCCGGACAATAATAAAAAGCAGGGTTGTATTGAAGGATGTCCCGATACGCATACGCTATCGGGATTATCAGCACAACGATATTGAGCAATGATCTATAGGTTGTACCCAATAAATTACATTGCGAAACCCCGATTTTTTCGATGCTTGATTGATACTTCGGCAACACACGGTACTACTGCCTGTAACCAACAAAAATGCGGTTGTATAATTTACCAGGTGAGGAAAACAAGCCCATCGTTATTACGTGCAATTATTAAACATTCACGGCCATTGGCAAGCTTGATCTTTTTTATATCCCTTACTTCTCCGGTAATCATGAAGCCGGATTGAAATGGGGACAGTGCATTGAAACGGGAAACGCCGGCACCCAATAACAAGGTTCCATATCCTGCATCGTAACGGCCTTCGTAGGGCGGCCCGCCATAAAAGTTTCCCGCAGTTATAATATCTGTTTTATGATCGGCATTGAAATCGCCGGTGAGAAAAGCATAAGCAGGCGACCATTGTACCTGCATGGGTAATTTGGAAAGCGTATAATTTCCCTTGCCATTGTTCATTAGCATTACAGAAGCCAGCATACCGGCGGTAAACTTTTTTGTTTGTTCCAGTTTTTCTCCAAATATTTCTTCAATTGTTTGGCCGGCAAAGCTGGAATAATTTTCATACTTTTTCCGCATCAAAGCCGGCAGTTGTTTTTCCAGTTCTTCCTTTCCCAGGAAAGTGTAGTACTTGCCATTTTTTTCAACGGCAAGCACCTGGTCCAATGCGCCATTGTTATCCAGATCACCTGTAAATAATTTCAACGGATATTGCGCACTGGCATGAAGTTTTGAATTCTCTCCCCAATTACCCACCAGCAGGTCTTCTGTTCCATCATTATTAATATCCGCCGCATGAATGGTGGTCCATAAGCCAGTGGTATTTTGTAACCCGGCAACTACAGTATGGTTGATTAATTTTCCATTTTCATTTTTGTAAACGGTTACAGGCATCCATTCTCCTGCTATTACCAGGTCAAGCCAGCCGTCTTTATCCATATCCGTCCATACCGCATCCGTAACCATTCCAATTTTGCGTAAGCCAGGGGCGCTTGATTCATTGGCGATACTAAAATTTCCTTTACCATCATTTAACAACAAATAAGAATCGGGTATGTCCCCGTATCTTCCGGCAACTACCCTTCCACCAATAAACAGGTCCATATCGCCATCATGATCAATGTCGGCCGCTATCGCTACCGATTTATTTCCATACAAACGCGGCAATGAATTTGATTTTGTAAAATTTCCCTGCCCGGCTTTTCCATCATTAATATATAACCTGTCTAATAATGCCGGGTCTTCATTTTGCAATTCATTGCCACCGCTTACCACATACAGGTCTTTATCGCCATCGCCATCCGCATCAAAGAAAACCGCGTTCACATCTTCGCAGGCAGCATCAACGGCAAATAATTTTTGATTGGTGGCAATGAACTTGCCGGAAGGGGTTTGCTGAAACAATACACCCGCCTGG
>JANOTW010000491.1:0-7596 GCA_031416575.1 Ferruginibacter sp. | reverse complement strand
GGCGGCAATTGTGATGGCTTTGGCTTCGCCGATGCCTTTTATTTTTTGAAAATCGTTTAACGATAATTTGCCCAGTTCGTTGAGGTTGTTGTGGCCAATTTGTAAAATTTCTTTGGCGAGCGCCAGGGCCGATTTTTCTTTGTGGCCATTGTTGATGAGGATGGCTAGCAATTCGGAATCACTTAACGCCGCCGGGCCCTTGGTCAATAATTTCTCTCTTGGGCGGTCGTCTATCGCCCAGTTTTTTATGGAGGTGGAAGGTTTGTTGATATTTTCCATTGTATAAATTTAAACATCAGTTATTAAACGATAGTTTTGCAGCATCTTACTTCATGTTCATCTTCCAATCTAAATTAATATGTCATACAACGCAAAACTTTTTTCAGGCACGGGTTCACAATACCTGTCGGAGGCTATAGCAAAAAAATTTGGTGAACCGCTGGGCAAAGTAAATATTCAACGGTTTAGCGATGGTGAAATTGGCGTGGAATTCCAGGAGAGTATCCGTGGCCAGTTTGTATTTTTAATTCAGAGCACTTTTGCCCCTACTGATAATTTGATGGAACTACTGCTGATGATTGATGCGGCCAAAAGGGCCTCAGCTTATAAAGTAATTGCTGTAATGCCTTATTACGGCTATGCCCGACAGGACAGAAAAGACAGGCCAAGGGTAGCAATTGGTTCCAAGCTGGTAGCAAATATGCTGACTGCGGCTGGGGCGGACCGGGTGGTTACCATGGACTTGCATGCACCACAGATACAGGGCTATTTTGATATCCCGGTAGATCACCTTGATTCTTCAGCCATCTTCATTCCATATATAGAAAGTTTGAATCTTGAAAACCTCACATTTGCGGCGCCCGATGTAGGTAGTGCAAACCGGATACGGGAAATAGCCAGTTATTTCGAAAGCGAAATGGTTATTTGTGATAAACACAGAAAAAGGGCCAATGAAATTGCAAGTATGGTTGTAATAGGCGATGTTACAGACAGGGATATTGTAATAATAGATGACATCTGCGATACCGGTGGCACACTGGCCAAAAGTGCGGGATTACTAAAAGAAAAAGGGGCCAGGAGTATAAGGGCATTTTGCACTCATCCTGTATTGAGTGGCAATGCATACGAAAATATTGAAAACAGCGCTTTGGAAGAACTGGTTGTTTGTGATACTATACCTGTAAAACATCAGAGCGGAAAAATAAGGGTAGTTTCTACCGCCGAACTCTTTGCCATAGCAATTCGCAATGCATTGGAAAATAAAAGTATTAACGGCTTGTTTTTGCGGAGCCGAATGGCTAATAAGAATGGATAGTTTGGAGTAATTTTAATTGCAGGTTTTTAATACATGGTTGTCCGGGCTGAAGTATTTCATGGCATCATCGTTGCGTCGCCCTCTTGTACCGCATACCATTGGGGAGCTTTAATTGTGTAACGTCGTAGAGACAAGGCACTGCCTTGTCTCTACAATGCAAAAACAATCCGTTTCCCATCCACCAATTCTCAATTATTCCCTTACCTTTGCGCCTCATTAAAAATAATAATTAAATGAAAACGATTACAATCGAAGGACAAATCAGGACCGAATTTGGCAAAAAAGCCACCCGCCAACTTCGCCTTGAGGAAATAGTGCCAGCTGTAATTTACGGAGGTGCTAAGGAGATCAATTTTGCTGCTCCTGCAACAGCTTTTAAAAACATAGTTTATACGCCTGATTTTATGGTAGTAGAGGCTACTATAGATGGTACGGCTTACAGATGCGTGCTAAAAGATCTTCAGTTTGATAAAGTAAGTGATAAACTCATCCATGTTGACTTTTTAGAATTGGTAGAAGACAAAAAAGTGACTGTTACTTTACCACTTAAATTTACCGGTGCGCCCGCAGGTGTTAAAGCCGGGGGTAAATTGGTTACTAAAATGAAAAGCTTAAAAGTTAAACTGCTTCCTAAGTATTTACGTGAAAATATTGAAATAGATATAAATAATTTGGAATTGAATGAAAATATCAGGGTACAGGATGTAAAGGCGGATAATATGGAGATAATGAACTCTCCACGTATTCCAATTGCCTCTATTACAATGACGCGTCAGTTGAAACAGGAAGAGGCTTCTGCACCTAAGGCCGCTGCACCAAAAGCTGCTCCTGCCGCCGCCGCCAAAGCCGCTGCTCCTGCTAAGGCTGCTGCTCCAGCCAAAGCCGCCGCCCCTGCTGCAAAAAAATAAGCACAAGCTTTATATATAAAAATGCCCCGAATTTCCGGGGCATCTTTATTTAACCCAAACAACAAACCATAAACTACAAACTTTAATTACCTTTGCACCCTTAAATTATAATTATGGGAATGGATAGAAATACAGTGATTGGATTTGTGTTGATTGGTATGCTTTTAATAGGGATGTTTTATTTTAACAGCAGGGAAAACCAGGCTTACCTGGCAGGGCAAAAAAGAGTAGCTGATTCTATCGCTAAAACCAGGCCTAAAGTAGATTCTATTGCAATAACCAGGGATTCTTTAAATGCCGATACTGTACGAAAAATACAATCCGCCGGTGGTTTTCAGGCATTTCTTAATCAACCGGAACAGTTGACTTTAGTAGAAAATGATGTGATGAAGGTAACTTTTACAAATAAGGGGGCGCAACCTAAAATTGTAGAATTAAAAAAATATAAAACCTTTGATGGCAAGGCCGTTCTATTGCAAAGTGGAACATTTAATAAAATTTCTTATTCCATTAGTTCAGGAAATAACCAAACAGCCCAAACAAGCGATCTGACATTTGCTCCTGCCCCAACGATTGTAAATTCAGACAAAAGCCAGACGGTTAGTTTTAGCATAAAAGATTCTGCCGGCAAAGAAGTCATTCATCAATATACCTTGCATCCAAATGAATACATGGTTGATTTTTCAATTATTTTGGAAGGAGCGGATAAACTGGTGACACAAAACTCTATTAACTTATTATGGCAAACCCAAACTGATAGAGTAGAAAAGGATATTACTTACGAAAAGGAGCAAACGCATATAGCACAGGTAAAAGATGGAAGTTATGACTTTGAAATGTTAGGTTCCGGCGATGTTAAAAAGTTTGATAAGCCTGTAGATTGGATTGCATTGAAGCAACAATTTTTTATAACCACTTTAATCAATAAAAATAAATTTCCTTCGGCAGAGGTAAAATGGACAGTGCCGGCGGATACTTCATTGCATATTATCGCACAAACAGCAGCCAATTTCAGAGTGAATGTACCTGCCGGAAGATCAGCGCAAATTCCTTTACAATTATATTACGGCCCCAGTGATTATAATGAACTGAAGAAATACAATAATCAAATGGAAAACATTGTGCCGTATGGTAGTGGTGTATTTGCATTTGTAAAATATATCAACCGTCATATACTATTACCTGTTTTTGATCTTCTCAGAAAGAATGTCGCAAGCATGGGTATTGTAATTTTATTATTAACGCTGTTCATTCGGCTACTTACTTCGCCCATTCTTTACAAAAGCTATGTTAGCGGCGCTAAAATGAAGGCTTTAAAACCTGAAATTGACAAGTTGAAAGAAAAACATGGAGAAGATAAACAGGCATTTAGCATGGATCAAATGAAGCTTTGGAAATCAGCAGGTGTTAGTCCTTTGGGCGGGTGCTTACCTGCACTGTTGCAAATCCCCATCTTTATGTCATTGTACTATTTCTTTCAAAGTAATATTTCATTGCGTGGCGAAAATTTTCTTTGGGCAAAGGATCTGGCAGCCTATGATTCTATTTACAACCTGCCATTTGAAATTCCTTTTTATGGCGATCATATCAGTTTGTTTACTATAACGGCTACGCTTACCAGTTTACTCATTTCAATTTATAGCATGAGTAGCATGCAGGACAACTCTAATCCGGTAATGAAATATATGCCTTACATCTTCCCTGTATTATTGCTGGGTGTATTTAACCGGTTACCTGCCGCTCTTACATGGTATTATACTGTTTCAAACACCATTACGCTTATTTTGCAGATAGTAATACAGAAATACATTATTGACCATGATAAGATATTGGCACAAATAGAAATAAACAGAAAAAAACCTGTAAAGCAAAGCAAACTCCAGGAAAAGATACAGGCAATGCAGGATGCAAATAAAAAAGTGCAGGATTTGAAAAGTAAAACAAAAAAATAATAACCAGAATTTCTTGTTAAAAGTAAAGGCATGCTCCGTGTTAAAACGTAGCAGCCCTTTTTAGGTTCCTGTTTCAATTTAGTTTGGCACGGGATTGAGATATCTTTAACGAAATAAAATAAAATGAAAAGTTTAAGATTGATAGCCCTGGGATTTATGCTGATGAATAGTTTTGCTACTTATGCACAAAAAACAATTTCAGAAGGTACAATTACATACGACATTTTGATTCAATCCAAAAATAAGGAAGCTAAAGCAAGTAGCGGATTAAATGGGGCCAATACAACGATCTATTTAAAAGGAGGCCTGAGCAGGACAGATATGAGCAGTTCATTAGGAACTGAAACAACTATATATAATGCTAAACTTGGGAATGCGGCTATTTTAAAAGAATACAGCGGGCAAAAACTGATGATTACGCTAACCAAAGAAAATTGGGAAGCCAGGAATAAAAAATTTGATGGAATTACATTCGAAAACGCTGCTGAAACAAAAGTAATTGAAGGGTATAATTGTAAAAGGGCATTTGCCAAATTAAAAGACGGGTCATCCATATCAGTTTATTATACACCTGATTTAATTGCGATGAATAAAGAGTATAGCCAGGCATTTAAAAATTTATCCGGGTTTCCTATGGAATATGAAGTTGAAACAGAAAAACTTATATTCAAATATAGTATATCCAAAATTGATTTTAGCCCAGTACCTGCCTCTAAATTTGAGTTCCCCAAATCGGGATACAGAATTATGACTTATGACGAGAATAAAAGTGGAAAGGGCGAAGAATTGTAAATTGTATAACAGGCTAACTTGGAAATAAAAAATATTGATAAAATAAATGAAATGCAGAAGAAATAAAGTAGAAATTGCTACTCTTTTACCATCGAAAATTAGATATACTTTATATATTAAAAAAGAAACCCTCACTATTATAAAGTGAGGGTTTCTTTTTAGTTACATCTATATTTATTTCTTTCTGATTATAATTTTCATGCCGGTATAACCTTGCTTTATTTCTGCTACTGTTATTTTATTTTTATAAGGAACAATGTAGGTAGTATTACCCTTTTGATAAGTAACAATTGAAGTATTCATGATTGCACTACTAACCACCGTTTTACGGGTATTTAATAAACTACCCTTATAACTTAGGCCTGATTTTAAATTAAAAGCTATTGAATTTCTTATATTTGAGGAAGGATTAATATTTAAAGTCGTTTTATTTTTGCTTTTTCTTCCAATACCTCTATCGGCCCATGCATCTACTACTATACTGAAAAGTATGGCAATTGCAAGCAACTTTTTGGTGAATGTGTTCATTGGTTTAAGTTTAATTGTTCAAATATAGATATTTTTTTTGGCTATCCTGTAACCGTTCATACAATATTTTGACTTTTCTTTAACGTATAAGTTTAAAAAATTTGTAAATTATTGTCAGTTTATTTTAATTAGGTGTAATTTACAGTAACCCATAAGCCCATGAGTAAATATCCTTATCGCCAGGACCGGGAAGAATTAAGAGAATTATTGCAGCAATACGATAATCTTAAATCTGGCAGAAGCCACTCTTTCATCGAAGAAGATTCCTTCGGTAAAATCATTGATTATTTTGATGAAAAGGATGAGCTTGTAAAAGCCCTTGAAGCTGCTGGGCACGCCATTGAGCAATATCCCTATTCCTCAGCCCTCCTGTTGCAGAAATGCGACCTGCTGATTGCAAATAAAAAATACAGGGAAGCGCTTTATTTTTTGGATCAGGCGGAATTACTGGATAGCAGCGATATCAACTTGTACATTCTAAAAACGGATGCCTATCTCGCATTGGATCAACAGGGGAAAGCTGCATCTGTATTGGAAACAGCTTTGAATTATTTTGAAGGGGATGAAAAAATAGAACTTCTTTTTGAACTTGCCGATGTATATGATGATTATGAAAACTTTGATAAGGTTTTTGATTGCCTGAAAATAATTTTGCAACTGGACCCCAATAGTGAGGAAGCTTTGTACAAAATATGTTTTTGGACGGATTTTACAGGACGTAATGAAGAAGGGATCAGGCTACATAAGGATATTATTGAGGAATTCCCTTTTAGTGAATTGGCCTGGTTTAATCTGGCGGCTGCATACCAGGGAATAAAATTATACGAGAAGGCTATTGATGCTTACCAATATGCAGTAGCCATAGATGAAAAATTCGATTATGCCTTGCGCAATATGGGGGATGCCTATTTGCGAATAAGAAAATATAAAGAAGCGATAGAAGTATTGCAGAAAGTATTGGAACTTGCCCGGCCAGAGGATGTTATTTATGAAGCGATTGGCCATTGTTTCGATAAACTCCAAAACTATGCGCAGGCAAGATTTAATTATCGTAAAGCAGCTCATCTTAACCTGGAAGATGCTCAGTTATATTACAAAATCGCATGCACATACATGAATGAAGGAATTTGGGAAAGTGCGATAAAAAACCTGCAAATAGCTTTGCGTATTCAACGTATGCAACCTGAATATAATCTTGCAATGGGGCAATGTTACATGGAGCAGGGTAAAATAGAAGAGGCGGTTCAATATTTTGGCAATGTTGTAAGATCAAGGCCAAAGAACAGCAATGGCTGGTTGGAGCTGCTTAAATGCCTTTATCACGCCAGGTGTTTTGAAGAAGGATTAGAATACGTAGAACACGCCATTGTTCTAACTAATACAAAGCCAATATTTATTTTTTATAAAAGCGCCTTTTTATTGGCAGTAGGCAAATCAAAAGAAGCCATTCTACAATTAGAAGCGGGTATGGATAAAAACCCGAAGCTTATAAAAAAGTTGATTGAATTAACCCCTTCCATTTTACAAAGCCAATTGGTGGTTGATGTAATTGCCCGGTTTAAACGTAATAAGTCTATTTGATGCTGCTTTTCCAATTTCAAAACTCCTGACCTGTCTTAGTTTTAAGTGCGTTCCTTTTTATTTTTTTTGATGCGGCCATTGTGCACCAAATAAGCTTTGGTTTAGCGCTTTTATTCAATTATTCTTTTTTTGTTGTCCGGGCAGAAGAATTTCATGGCATTCCCGAAAAAAATACCGAAAGGTCGGCACAGGTCGGGATTTCGCAATACAGTTTTTTGTCCAAACTATATTTCATTTCTCAACATCGTTGCATCGCTTGCCGACAGTATTTGTCGGCATCCCGATGTTACACTTGAATCGGGACTTGTACTGAATACCATTGGGGAACTTTAATTGCGTTTTATGTTCGGCGCATCAAATTTCTTCGTCCCGCAGGGACTTAACCCACATTGCAGCGAATTCCCTTTAAATGTTAAATTTTGACTTTTTTTTCTAATTTTTTGAAGCATTAATCTTGTAACACCCGTAGGGGGGGCCGGGATGAAAATTTTCATCGCACGTATAGGCCGTGATATTGATT
>JANOTW010000490.1:0-8878 GCA_031416575.1 Ferruginibacter sp. | reverse complement strand
GATTCTTGAACTTTAAAATCAATAAAAAAGGATACGGACATTACGCCGGTAAGCCCTGAAAGGGCGAAATATAATAGCGATGGGTGAAGCCCATCGGCAATTGCATCGGCAATTGCAATAACAATTGCGATAACAATTGCAATAACAATTGCAAAAACAATTGCAATAACAATTGCAATAACAATTGCAATGACAATTGCGATGGCAAAATATAGTATCAACGAATAACCCCCAACAAAAAAAATAATTCATTTAATAAACAATTCATCCAACATCCAATTCCATTAACTTCATTAAAGAACCAAAATTTATCAATGAAAAAATACCTGATTATAGCAATTGCAGCCTTGTACTTTCAGGCTGCTTCCGCTCAAACAAACAATGACGTATACATGTTTTCTTACTTCAAAGACAACGGACAGGATGGGCTCCACCTGGCATACAGTTATGATGGGTTTAAATGGGTCTCATTAAAAAACGACAGCTCCTTTTTAAAACCGGCGGTAGCAAAAGATAAGTTAATGCGTGACCCTTGTATTGTACGCGGAGCGGATAATAAATTTCACATGGTGTGGACAGTGAGCTGGAATGATGGTGGCATTGGCTACGCCAGTTCAACTGATTTGATCAACTGGGGCGAACAGCAATTTGTACCTGTGATGAAAGATGAACCCACCGCCCGAAACTGCTGGGCGCCCGAAATTTTTTATGATGCGAAGAAGAAGGAATACATGATCTATTGGGCCACTACCATACCCGGTAGGTTTGCCGCAGGTGATACGGCAGGCGATGATAAATACAACCACCGCATGTATTACACCACCACAAAAGATTTTAAAACTTTCACCAAAACAAAATTGCTGTACGATAAAGGATTTAATGTGATTGACGCTACTATTCAAAAAGTAGGCAGGCAGTATGTAATGTTCCTGAAAGATGAAACGAAGCAACCTGCGCAAAAAAATATCCGCATCGCTACCAGTAAAAAGTTAACCGGTGGGTACAGTAAACCATCCGGGCCCATCACAGGCAAGTATTGGGCGGAAGGCCCGACAGTACTAAAAATCGGGGACAAGCTGATAATGTACTTTGATAAATATACCCAGCATAAATATGGCGCAATTGAATCAACCGGTTTAAAAGCATGGACGGAAGTATCCGATAAACTTAGCATGCCAAAAGGCATGAGGCATGGCACTGTGTTTATAATTTCGAAAGATGAATTAACTAAGCTCATAAACCTGTAATTTATTCGTGGTGCAAACTTTAGGCATTTTTTTTTGTATTTACTATACTAAGCAAGGGATAAAAACGTGGAGAAGATTTTTTGTCCTGGCAGTGAGCGATGGGCATCATGGTTGCGTTGATAATCCCGATAGCGTATGCGTATCCGGAAAGTCTATCCCGATAGAGAAGCGTATCGGCCCTTCTATACCACCATTTTTATTATTTTTTGTCCGGGCTGTGAAGCTATGATGAGCATCCTTGCATCGCCCTCTTGTACTGCATACCTATGGGGATCTTTTCCCACGTTATGTTGTCTGAATAGTAAAATGTATTTGGTTCGCATTTTTAAGGGCGGCATTATAAAAAAGGCCCTGTCTCGGCAATGGTCCTCTGAACTATGATTAGTAGGTTTTATGATTTTTATGATTTAAATGATTTTGGGAACAATGTAGAGACAAGGCAATGCCTTGTCTCTACGGATGAACGACCGGATTACCAACCACACATATCATCCAAATGTATTTAGTTCGCATTTTTAAGGGCGGCATCATAAAAAAGGCCCTGTCTGCCTGGCGCAGTCAGGCAGGGTTAAAAAAATTTGAATGCTTGTCAGGCTCTCCCGATCATTATCGGGATTAAGAAATGAAATTGATGTTACAAATGCCTGGCTATGCTTTTAGTTCGTAAGTTGCACAAATGTTTGGATTGCTGCCATGAACACTACAGGTTGGCTAAAAAAATTATTACAGCATCGGTCACATTCTAAAAAATAAAGCTCAGGTTGAATCCTCCAGGCTCCCCTCTTTTTTGGAGAACCTGTTCCGGCCTATCGCCAGGTTGAGGGTAAGATCAGCCATTACAATTTAAACTTAAATCATCATGATAAAATTCGCTGTTACATTTCTATTTTTTGCTTGTTCCTGTTTATCAAAAACAAATGCGCAGCAGCCAACTGACACCGCTTTCATTTATGTAAATGCCGGTAACGAAATCGCTGATATGAAACCCGTATGGGCCTGGTTCGGTTACGATGAACCGAATTATACTTACATGAAAGATGGTAAAAAATTATTATCGGAGATTGCGGCGTTAAGCCCGGTACCGGTCTATGTCCGGGCACATAGTTTATTATCAACCGGCGATGGCACGCCAGCTTTAAAATGGGGCAGTACCAATGCATATACGGAAGATGCCAATGGTAAAGCAATTTATAGCTGGAACATTATTGATTCCATTTTTGATACCTACATACAACGTGGCATGAAGCCGTTGGCGCAAATGGGTTTTATGCCCGAAGCATTATCCATTCAACCGCAACCATACCAACATACATGGCAACCAGGCCAGCCTTATAATAAAATTAATACCGGTTGGCGTTTCCCGCCAAAAAATTACAGCAAGTGGGGAGAGTTGATATTCCAATGGGTAACCCACAGCGTAGAACGTTACGGCAAAAAGGAAGTCGAAAGCTGGTACTGGGAACTATGGAACGAACCAAACAGTCCATACTGGGGTGGTACCGTACAGGAATATTGCAAGCTGTACGATTACTCCGCTGCCGCCGTCAAAAGGGCATTGCCAACAGCAAGGGTCGGGGGGCCGCATGTAACAGGCCCTTCAGGAAAAGGCGCCGCGGATTTTTTAAAAACATTTATCAAACATTGCATCAGTGATACCAATTATGTAACCGGTAAAATTGGCACGCCACTCGACTTCATTGCCTTTCATGCCAAAGGAGCGCCACGCCTGGTAAATGGGCATGTACGCATGAATGTTGGTACACAGTTAAGGGATATATCAAGTGGCTTCGCCATCGTTGCATCCTATCCCGAAACAAAAAACCTGCCCATCATCATTGGTGAAAGCGACCCCGAAGGTTGCGCCGCCTGTGGCATGGCCACCAACCCGGAGAATGCATACCGCAATGGCACCATGTATTCAAGTTATACGGCCGCATCCTTTGCACGTAAATATTTACTGGCCGATTATCACAAAGTAAATTTTCTCGGTGCGGTTTCCTGGTCATTTGAATTTGAGGGCCAGCCATGGTTTTATGGCTTTCGTGATTTGGCAACCAATGGCGTTGACAAACCTGTGCTGAACGTGTTTCGAATGTTTGGCATGATGAAAGGAAAAAGAATAGAAGTGACAGGCAATAAAATGTACCCGTTTTTAACAATAAGGGATTCCAGTGTACGCAGCGGAAATGATGTAGGCGGGCTGGCAGCAAAAGAGAAAAATAATTGCACGATAATGTTGTGGAATTACCACGATGATGACACAACCGGTTTGCCGGAAAATGTGCGGGTGCAAATGAAAGGCATACCGGCAAAAAATGTTAAAATAATCCAATACCGGATAGACAATGAACACAGCAATTCGTATGAAGTGTGGAAGAAAATGGGCTCGCCGCAACAACCAACCAAAGAACAAATTGCAACATTGGAAAAAGCAGGCCAGTTGCAGGCAATAGGCAAACCAATAAAGGCAGTAGTAAAAAATGGGGGGTTAATGTACAACTTATCCTTACCAAGACAAGCAGTGGCGTTGGTAAAAGTAGAGTGGTAAAAGGGCAAAAGGCAAGGGGCAAGGGGCAAATAGCCCTGAAAGGGCGTAATATAACAGCGATGGGCAACGCCCCTCGAAACAAGAAAGTAAAAAATAGCCCTGAAAGGGCGTAATATAATAGCGATGGGCAACGCCCATCGGGCAAAAGGCAAAAGCTAAAAATGTTTATTTCAAATTAAGAAACTATCCCTATCTCAGAAGATGTTCATTAAAGATACAAAGCCGATGTGGAAGATACGCTGTTTGGAAAAGAGATAAAGCGCCGCTCCTTCTCCTTTGGAGAAGGAGAAAGAGGATGATGTAAAATGATGTCTGCGATAAAACAAAACCACCTCCCCAAAAAATAAAATAGAGATACAATAAAATAAAACAACAAAACCCATTATGAAGAAACAGCTACTGCTTGCCGGGCTACTGTTTACTGTTATAACCGCATCCGGCCAACGTCAAATGGAATATTTAGACCGTGGCGTTGTAGCAACCCCGGATGGCCAGGGCCATGTTTTTGTAAGCTGGCGTTTACTGGCGACAGATGATGATAAAATTACTTTCAATGTTTACCGTGCCACGGGTACTGCAAAAGCGGTTAAGTTAAATGCAAAGCCGGTTACCGATGTTACATCGTTTGAAGATGCAAATATTGATTCAACCAAAATATATGCTTATTTCGTTTCGCCAATAATAAAAGGCAAACAATCAGCTTATGGAAAAGGATTTATATTGAAGGCCAATGCAAAACCATACCGCTCTATTGCCTTGCAAACACCAACTGGCTACGCACCCAACGATGCCAGCGTAGGTGACCTGGATGGCGACGGGCAATATGAAATCATTTTGCACCAAACCGGCAGGGGAAAAGATAACTCTCAGGCAGGCATAACAGATCCGCCCGTTTTTCAGGCTTACAAATTGGATGGCACTTTACTTTGGCAGATCAACCTGGGAAAAAATATTCGGGAAGGAGCACACTACACCCAGTTTATGGTGTATGATTTAGACGGCGATGGCAAAGCCGAAATAGCCATGAAGACAGCCGATGGTACCATTGATGGAAAAGGAAAAGTGATAGGCGATGCCACCAAAGACTGGCGCAACGAAAGAGGTTACATATTATCTGGCCCGGAGTATTTAACCGTGTTTAATGGTTTAACAGGAGAAGCATTAAATACAACGGATTATACCCCACCCCGCCATGCAAAATTAAATCCAACAACAGATGAATTAAAAGCGGTTTGGGGGGATGGTTATGGTAACCGTATGGACAGGTTTTTAGCATGCATAGCCTATTTGGATGGTGTGCACCCAAGTTTGGTAATGTGCCGCGGTTATTATACCCGTACTATTTTAGCAGCTTATGATTTTAAAAACGGTCAGCTAATTAAACGTTGGGTGTTTGACTCAAATGATAGGGGCAATGAAAAATATGCGGGCCAGGGCAATCATAATTTAACGGTTGCCGATGTTGACGGTGATGGCAAAGATGAAATCGTGTATGGTCAAATGACTATTGATGATAATGGAAAAGGATTGTATTCAACAGGCATAGGCCATGCCGATGCTTTGCATGTAAGCGACCTTGACCCATCACGGCCGGGGCTTGAAGTGTTTAGTATCCAGGAACGTTTTGATGATGCAGGGGCCAATTTCCGCGATGCGAAAACAGGGGAAGTGATTTGGAAAAAAGCTTCGGTAAAAGCGGGTGGCGATGGTGAAGGGCCGGGCCGGGCGTTGGCGTTGGATGTTGACCCACGCTATCCCGGTTACGAATGCTGGGTGGCAGGCGCCGGCATCACCGGAATGTTTGACAATAAAGGAAATAAGATTGCTGAAAAAACACCCGCCTGCAACATGGGTATTTTTTGGGATGGCGATGTGTTGAGCGAAATATTAAACGGGGTCAATATCAGCAAATGGATGTACGACAGCAGCGCTACAAAAAAGATATTCGATGGAAAGGATTTTGATTGCGTAAGCAATAATGGTACAAAATCCAACCCCTGTTTATCAGTGGATTTATTTGGCGATTGGCGGGAAGAAATTATATGCCGTACAAAAGATAATCAGGAGTTGCGCATTTTTTCCACTACCATCCCAACCGATAAAAAATTTTATACGCTGATGCAGGACCCGCAATACCGGTTAAGCATTGCATGGCAAAATGTGGCCTACAATCAGCCACCACATACCAGCTTTCACATGGGCGAAGGAATGAAACAGCCACCCAAACCAGCTATTGTAATTATAAAAAAGAAATAGATTTTATACAGCAACAGGCTTCAAGGCGTGTACTTCGGTGCCAATCTGTTCCAGCTTTTTTCAATATATTTCTTATGTCAAACATATTATTATTGTTGTCCGGGCAGAAGTATTTCATGGCATCATCGTTGCGTCGCACTCTTGTACCGCATACCATTGGGGAACTTTAATTACGTTATATTAAAAGACCCAAATGCCTTTAGCGCTTATGCAGGAAAGAAATTCAATTAAGTTTTTAAACACTTTTAATTTATGAAACTTTTATTTAGCATTTCAATTATGCTCTTCTCATTTGCATTCATGCAAATAGAAAAACCAACACTCTACATCATCGGTGATTCTACCGTAAGAAACACCAGCCGTCCGCAATGTGGCTGGGGCGAAATGATAGGTGAATACTTTGATTCCACACAACTAAGCATCAGCAACCAGGCAATGGCCGGCAGAAGCACACGAACCTTTATAAAAGAAAAAAGATGGGATAAAGTATTGGCTGCATTAAAACCCGGCGACTATGTAATCATGCAATTCGGCCACAATGAAGGAAGTAAGCCCGATACCTCAAAAGCAGGCTACCGCGGGGTTTTGAGGGGAACAGGCGATGA
This sequence comes from Ferruginibacter sp., assembly GCA_031416575.1. Taxonomy (GTDB): domain Bacteria; phylum Bacteroidota; class Bacteroidia; order Chitinophagales; family Chitinophagaceae; genus Ferruginibacter. Next base: position 2,222 of record JANOTW010000490.1, on the reverse strand, counting down.
AACAGTTGATTTGCTTTGGAAAGACAGCACCATGGAAACCGTACACACTTATGGCTGGTATTTAAAAAAGTTTGTAAGCGGTGCAAAAGCAAAAGGCGCCACGCCAATTATTTGTTCCATGATACCCCGCAACCAATTCATTGAGGGTAAAGTAAAACGGGCTGATAACGATTTTGGGAAATGGGCGAAGGAAGTAGCCGCCAGCGAAGGCGCTTTTTTTATTGACCTTAATAACATCACCGCCAACAAGTATGATACCCTTGGCCCTGATGAAGTAAAAAAATTTTTTCCCGGCGACCATACCCATACCAACACGGAAGGGGCAAGAGTAAATGCGCAATCGGTTGTGGAAGGAATAAAAAACCTGCGGGAATGCAGTCTTATAAAATATTTAGTAACAGTAAAAAATTCATAAAGCCAATGGGGTTTTAGCAGGCGATGAAGTTGTTTAGCCGCTCAGGGTTGCCAACCTTCCATAGACCCTAATCATTTAAAGGGCACTTGCCAAGGTTGGCAACTCTTCTGGAATGGAACGACAATTTGGGATGCAACCAAGCCAATGGGGTTTTAGCAGTTTATGAAGTTGTTTTGTCGCTCAGGGTTGCCAACCTTTCATAGACTCTAATCATTTAAAGAACCTTTGCCAAGGTTGGCAACCCTTCTGGAATGGAACGACAATTTGGGATGGAACCAAGCCAATCGGGTTTTAGTAGTTGATGAAGTTTTTTTATTTTCTTCAACATAATTGGTGGTGGTAACAAACTGACATTGGGGTTTTACCGGGGCGATGGAATTGGAATATATAACTACAATCAACTCGGCGAAAAAGGAAGTATGGATGTGGATTGGTTTCATTACAACTATACTAAATATTAATTGGAGGAGGAGGATAAAGCGCAAAGTGCATATCGGCACTCTGTTCAAATTCAATAATTTTATATAACATTTTTAAAAACCTGATTATTTATGAAACAATTATTTAGCCTGTCAATTGTATTAATTTTCACTTTCAATCAAACTATTTGTTTTGCCCAAACCTTAGCAGGCAACTACAGCGAAGAAAAAGTACCGCCTTACACATTGCCCGATCCTTTGAAGCAGCCAAATGGTAAAATGGTTACAACAACCCGACAATGGAACACCCATCAGCGCCCCTATGTTTATCATTTGTTTGAAGAAAATGTTTATGGGGCATTCCCCAAAAAAGCTATCCCGCTGAAATACATTGTCAGGGAAGTAAATGAACATGCACTAAATGATTTGGCTGTTCGCAAACAGATCAGGATGTTTTTTCATCCAACCGATAGTACTGCGTTTTTGGATATCCTGCTTTATCTGCCCAAAACGGTAAAAAAGCCTGCACCTGTTTTCGCGGGGTATAATTTTTCCGGAAATCATTCAATAGAAAATGATCCCGATATTTTTCTTTCCCACTCATGGCTTCCCGACAGGGGCGATGAAGTAATCAATCACCATGCAACCGCTTCATCAAGGGGGTCAGGCGCTTCGCGATGGCAGGTTAAGGAAATTATCAAGAGGGGTTATGGAATCGCAACTGCTTATTACGGCGATATGGAACCCGATCATCCTGATGGCTGGAAAACTGGTATCAGAACTACTCTAAAGGATATGCTGCAAATCAACCCCGGCGATTGGGGTGCCATAGGGGCCTGGGCCTGGGGGCTTAGCCGCATGATGGATTACCTGCTTCAGGATAAAGATGTGGATGGTAAAAAAGTAGCCGTAATGGGACACTCACGGGTAGGAAAAGCCGCTTTATGGGCCGCCGCATCCGATCAAAGATTTGCCATGGTCATTAGCAATGAATCCGGAGAAGGTGGCGCCGCATTATCAAAAAGATGGTATGGGGAAACGGTTGCTTTCATCAACCAAAGATTTCCGCATTGGTTTGCCGCCAACTATAAAAAGTACAATGACAATACCGGCGCATTGCCTGTTGACCAGCACATGTTATTATCATTGATAGCCCCACGGCCATTATACGTAGCAAGTGCGGATGGCGATCAGTGGTCCGATCCCAGGGGTGAATTTTTAGGCGCCAAAAATGCGGAGCCGGTTTATGCGTTGTTTAATAAAAAAGGTCTGGGTGCGGTAACCATGCCCGGGCTTAATCAACCGGTTGGCAAAACCATCCGTTATCATATTCGTGCCGGCAAACATGATGTTACCCAATATGACTGGCAACAATTCCTCAACTTTGC
>JANOTW010000489.1:0-3839 GCA_031416575.1 Ferruginibacter sp. | reverse complement strand
TGGTATGCGGTACAAGAGTTGCCAACCTTTAATAGTTTGTTAGTAGCTTATAAACCTTTTGCAAAGGTGGGCAACCTTTTAAATGGGTGCATCCTAAATTCTTCCTGCTCTGGTGGCGCAACAAAAGCAGTATACACTTTTCAAAAATGAATGGTTGGCATTTATTGAATATTTGTCTGCTTAACCCTGCGTTTGCCCACACCCCCAACCTCCCGAAAAATCGGAACAGGCCCTCTCCGAAGAAGAGGGGAGCTTGACCCTGAAAATTTGCAATCATTTTTTATTGGTTGTCAGTAATTTGACAATGGTGAATATATAATTGCCGCTTCCCTTTCGTAGCTGTGTTCGGTGAGGACACCGACCACTCTTCCCTGGCTGTTGTCTCCACCAGCCAGGAACAATTTGGGATGCAACCCTTTAAATTACCATGAAACGCTATCAGCTATATTTGTATAAAATATCAATCCATGAAAAGATTATTTTTCATCTGTTTGGCAATCGCATTCCTTTCTCCCCACCATCTGGAAGCGCAGGTAAAATTTCCCTCTCCTTCGCCTGTTCAAACAATTAAGCAGGAATTCGGCCTGGGAAGTATTGAACTCACTTACCCGAGGCCTGCAGCAATGGGGCGAAGGGTATTTGGCGATCTGGTGCCTTATGGCAAGTTATTGCGCACCGGCGCTAATGCCGCTACTAAATTGGTTTTTTCCGACCCCGTTGAAATTTTTGGAAGAAGAATAGAACCTGGTGGATATGTGCTTTATACAATTCCGGGATTAGAGGTATGGGAAGTGATCATAAACAAAGGGATTAAAAACGCGGGAACGGATGGATACAAAGAATCGGAAGACGTTGCCCGTTTTAAGGTAGAGCCAATGAAATCAAAAACAAAGGCCGAATCATTTACCATACAATTTGCGGATATAAAACCGGAGCGTTGCGAATTGCATTTAATGTGGGAAAAGAAATTGATAATAATTCCCATCACAACTAATATTAAAGAAAAAATTCGCGTTCAAATTGATGCCGCAATGCTTACGGACAAAAAACCTTACTGGCAGGCCGCACAATTTTATTATGAGTATGATAAAAATTTAAACAAGGCGCTCGAAAATGTAAATAAAGCAATCCAAACCAATCCTACCGCATACTGGATGTTTTTATATGCGGCGAAAATACAAAAGGAAATGGGTGATATTGCAGGCGCCCTGCAAAGCTCCAAAGCTTCAATGGCTTTGTCGAAAGAAGCAAGGAATGCTGATTATGTAAAAATGAACGGGAAACTACAGAAGGAATTAAAAAAATTAAAATAACTGCAACAATATTGAAACTATTTTTTACTAAACCATAACAACTCCCAAATTTAGAGGTGATTCATTTTCAAAAGGCGAACTGTTTTTTAAAGGGAGGTATAATTTGAAGGCCCTGTTTTGCCCCCGGTCCGCTGGTTAGCGGAGAGGCCTTCCGCAGTTCATTAACTACGCCTGATGAACCGCCCAGTAAAACGCAATTAAAGTTCCCCATTGGTATTTAGTACAAGAGGGCGATGCAACGATGTTGAGAAATGAAATATAGTTTGGACAAAAAACTGTATTGCGAAATCCCGGTTTTTCGGGAACGCCATGAAATACTTCAGCCCGGACAACAAAAAAAATATGGTTCTATGGAAGTAGTGGAGCTTCTTTCGAAGCTTCACTTTTAGTTTCAGGCTTTGATACTGCTGTCTGAGCCTGTATTTGTGATACAAGACAGGTAATCCCCAAAACGAGGATGTTTATTTTATAAAATATCATTACGATATGATTTGGTTAAAGGATTTTTTTAGTGTCTGTCATAAATACCCTGGTACTCTCTGTAAACTCGCCACCATTAGCGTCTTTGTATTTCAAGTTCACATAAAAAGCACGGTAACCTGTTGCGGGAAACGCCTTAAGCGCTATTACCTTAGACTTGTTTTTTATGCCCAGGCTCTTCGGTTCCCACTTATCAGTGCGAAAGTCCATATCCTTTGAGTCGGCCGACCAGATGATCACATCTGTAAGTTTATCCGCGGTTGACTTGATAACAAGTGTAACGCCTTTACTGCTTTCTGTAGTTTGCCAGGTACATGCCGGGTAAACAGCTTTTTTAAGTGTTAGCCCGAAAAATGAACTCAATCCCGACATAGCTTCTTTCTTGTCGCCCATACTATGCCCAACATTGGGTATATAATGCAACAGGTTCTGGCCGGGAATACTATCATAATAGTTCTTGATATTGTCAATGGGCCAGTATTCATCGTTTGTACCCATGAAGATCATTTTGGGCATTGTCAGTTTTTTCCTGTAAGAATAGGGATCAATCATAGTAGTGATGGCTGCCCCATTTCCAGAGCCCATGTCCTGAACAATACCCAGCTTAACGTAATCTTCTATCTGAATACTATAGTCATTCCAAACTTTCACCTGGTAGTTCATGCTTGCCGGCATATTCAGCATATCAATCACCATTGGAGCGATAGCAATTACACGGGTATCACTGGCACTGGTAAGCCAGGTTGTCCAGCCCCGTTTTGAGGCGCCGGATACCACAAACCTTGTGATGTCATGATTGAGTTTTTGTTTTGCGAATTCCTGAACGGCATCCATTGCACGTACCGCCCCTTTAACCATTGGAAAAAGTAATGGCCAGGAGTAGTCTCCGTCTTTTTTAAAATTATGCAGTGTAAAGGAGATTAATGCATCTTCTGTCAGGCTATCGTACAGGGGTTGGTTCGGTGTCTGTTTCAGCACGGCAACCACTGCGCTGTTCTGTTGGGCTACTGCTGCAAAACTTTCCGTTAACCCATCATCTTTTCCACTCCAGTTTGGAAGCCCTTCTTTATTAATACTTCCACCTGTGATAAACAACAGGCTCCCATCATATTTATTCACTTTGGGTACCAAAATACTCAACTGATGTTTCCAGGTATGCTCCCGCCATTTTTGTGAGGTGAGCAATAAACTGTAAACCATTACATCGCCCACATTATACGTTTCCCTGATCTCCCAGTGAAATGAATTATCCCCATTATTCAAATAATGATCCAGCGCTGTTGCAGGTGTAATACCCGTTTGCGCCTGCGCAGTGGATAAAAGAAAAATGAAGCACAGAAACCACCTGCCGGTATTATATGAAAATCTACTCATTGCTATTATTTTTTTGCGTTAAAAAAACATTTTATTGCAGCAGCCACATGCTGGAAAACTCAGTACCGCCCTTGGCCAATCTTCTTGCTGCTGCCTGGTAATTGCCCGGATTGTTCTTAACTTCCCATTCGGCATCACTGTAACGGGGCAGGAAGGGGTTCACTGTAACATTAAATATATCATTATATTCGGGATAGGCACCCTGATTCTTCTATGATCTATACTTAAGGCCCCTACTCAATATAAATAATCCCAGCCATTTATGAAAACCAAATTTAGCCAATTGTTGACTTTCATCAGCGGAAAAAGCCGCTACAGGATTATTGAAATAGTTAGCAGGCGCTTCAATGCCATTATAACTTCCATACAACCATTCTTTTTTTGTTGTCCGGGCAGAAGTATTTCATGGTATTCCCGAAAAAAATCGGGATTTCTCAATTCAGTTTTTTGTCCAGGCTATATTTCCCTGGTCAACATCGTTGCATCGCCCTCTTGTACTGAATACCATTGGGGAACTTTAATTGCGTTTTATTAAGTAAACAATTTTTGGAAAAGAATGGCAGTTTTTTATAAACTTAAAACCTGATACCAAGATTAATACCTAATCCTCTAAGACCGGCCCAGGGACCTTTGGCGTTTATAAAGGCGCCGGTACTGCTAACGGTATATGAT
>JANOTW010000488.1:0-10143 GCA_031416575.1 Ferruginibacter sp. | reverse complement strand
ACCCTGGGGGCCCCACCAATTACCGGCATTAAATTGAGGGTTACTTTTTTATAGGATGGATGGCCGTTCGGTTCTATATCATTTGGAAAAGAAATATAAACCATCCACTTGCCATCTGGTGATATATGTGGAAACCAGTTATGGCGCTCATCAAATGTAAGTTGTTCTTTAGCTGAGCCATCCGGTTTCATACGCCAGATTTGCATAGTTCCGGTTGGGTTTGCATTATAATAAATGAACTTTCCGTCAGGAGAATACTCCGGCCCATCCACATGTCCCTCCGTATTATTCGTTAAAGCTGTTTCTGCACCGTTATCAATTGAAACCTTATAAAGATTAAAGATTTTACTTCCGTTACGCTGGCCAACAACGGCAACTTCTTTTCCACCCGGGGCCCAGCCATGCCAGTAGGAAGGTGTTTGTTCAGTAACTAATTTTGGATTACCCCCCGCAAGCGGAAGAACATACACGGTGGACCCGCCGCCGGGCAAACCTTTTCTCTGATGACTGATGGCAAGCATTTTACCATTGAAAGAAATACCATGGTCATTATTATTATTATCAGCCAAACCTGTATTTATTTTTTCCGGTGTACCGCCATCTATAGGGATTGTATATAAAAACCCTCCTTCATTAAACAAAAGTTTTTTACCATCCGGCATCCAGTTGGGCGCTTCAAATTTGCCTGTTGATTCATGGATTATTTTTCTTGCGCCATCAAATACATTCATGGTTTCCAGGCGGCAACCTAAAACTCCCTGTACAGGTGGCAGGGCGGTTGCCGGGTTAGGGCTATACTTATTATTGACAGGCTTATCAATACGGACATTCCACATTTTCGCTTCTTCAATCCTGTCTGGATCATGAGAAGAAATATACAAGCCGACAAATACGGAATCTTTCATATTATACATTTGCGTAGCACCTACATCCTGTAAAGGTTCCCCCTGGTTAGCTACCCTCATGGTTATTGTTTTGCCATTACGCTCCATCTGTACAGTTTGAAAAATTATTTTTTTCGCAAAGAATATTTCTTCTTCCGGATCCCTCATATAAGCGCCTCTTAAAGGGCGCCATTGCAAAACAGTAAGGCCATCGCCATGCACCGCGGCATTATAGCTTGCCGCGCCTTCATCTAAAGATTCCCTGATCATCCAGCCAATTTTTCTGTGGGCATTTCCCTTATCGCCGGGAAACGAGAAGTTTGCGGTAAGAATAAAATCCCCATTTATTTTTTTGTATAAATATTGGAATTCATCCCTGTTGAACCATATATTATAACCAGCGCCTTTAAGATAATAAGTCTGGGTAGCTTCGTCATAGCGGGAAGATCCGGCATTTTTCGGTTTGCCTACATCGGCACTCTTATCGAAAATACCAATACGGGTATTTTGACTATGGCATAGCTGGTAAAAACAAAACAGTACAAGCGTAGTTAGAAATTTCATATCGCATTTTTATGTTTATGTGAAGAAGAAAAACAGAGGCTATCGTAATTGTAATATTAATAAATTATATGCTCAAAATTATTAAAGAAACCTATAAATTCAATTTTAAATACAACATCAATACTACATCATTAAAGCAAATCATCTTTTTTTAATGCACCATTACCACACAATGCCTGAGCAGTTAAAAAGATTTAGATATAATTTCCTTATTTAATAATCCAATTAATCCTAAAATTTACTGTAAAAAGTGTAATATATAATTGTTTACCTGCTGATTGAAGGCTGCGTTAATTTCGTTTAAACTTTGTTTTTATTTTATCCAATTTTGAGAACTACTTGGCTAATAGTTTAATTTGTTTTAAAAACATGAACATATTTTCAGGATTGTCATCATAAAGTATTAATCTTCTATTGTGGGAATACAGAAAAATAGAAGGGTATTTCTTCGGCTTGAATTTATTTATAAATTCGTATTGCAGGTCCTGCAATATGGTTACATTCTTTTTCCCAAGTAAATTTTGACCATATTTATTCATGAATTTTTCAATGGCATTCAGATTATCCAAGGTTATTAAATAAATCGCGGTTCCATTAAACCCGCTGTAGTGTTGGCTTATTTTTTCAATAGCATGCTGGCAGTGGTCGCAGCTTATATCAAAAAAACAAAAAAATAATAATTTGTTTGCTTCAAGGTTTTTGTTCGTGAAAGAACTTCTATTCAGCTTGAAAAATTTGAATTCCGGTATAGTCTCTGCCGGGCGTTGGGCACAGATACTAATTGATATCATTAGAAATAAAAAGAATGAGATCACTTTTTTACTCAATAAAGGTTCCATACTATCGGTTTATTATTAAAAAATACTGTCTTTGTTTTAACTAAAATAGTAAAAGATAAGGAAAGTAATTTATTATCCGGGTGCATCCCATATTCATCCTGCTCCGGAGCGCAACAAAAGCAATATACACCATTATGCAAAGTGCTGTTTTTCAGTTGTTTAATAATGGTTTATATATAATTGTCGCTGGCTGGTGGAGACACCAGCCAGGGCAGGTCGCCGTGGTCGGTGCCCTCACCAAGCCACAGCTACGAAAGGGAAGCTACAATTTGGGGTGCACCCTTTACAATTTACCCAATTAAAACAAAAAAGTGGCCACCATGGCCACTCAAATATTTTAATTTATACCGTATTAATACCCCAATATCTTCAACATGCTTTGAGCAGTTTGTTCTTTGGCATAAACCCAATCAACTAATTTACCAGTCTTGTCGTGGCCTACTATTATATGTTTGGGTGAAGGAATAAGGCAATGCTTGATACCACCATAGCCACTGATCTGATCCTGGTACGCCCCCGTATGAAAAAAACCTACGTACAATGGTTCGCCATTAGTGATTTTAGGAAGGAACACTTCATTAATATGCTCTTCGGAATCATAGTAATCATGGCTGTCGCAGGTAATACCGCCCAGGGTTACACGCTGGTATTCTTCCTTCCATTTATTGATGGGCAGCATCAGGAATTTTTCTCCAATACCCCAGGTATCGGGTAAAGTAGTGATGAAGGATGAATCAATCATATACCATATCTCCCGGTCATTCTGCATTTTTTCGCCAATCACGCTGTAAATATGCGCCATGCTCTCCCCTACCGTATAGCTTCCAAATTCCGTAAAGATATTCGGTATTTGTACTTTGTTTCGTTTACACGCTACCTTTATATTGCGAACGATTTCATTGATCATGAACTGGTAATCATAATTAAAACCCAATGAATGCTTGATAGGAAAACCACCCCCGATATTGATGGAGTCCAGTTCCGGGCAAATCTTTTTCAACTGGCAATACAGGTTGATCACTTTATTGAGTTCACTCCAGTAATAAATATCATCCTTAATGCCCTTGTTTAAAAAAATATGCAGCATTTTCAATTGAAACTTATGCTCCATCCCCTCTATTTCATCCACATAAAATTCAAGCACGTCTTTCGCCCTCATACCCAACCGGGAGGTATAAAAAGGGAAATTGGGTTCTTCTTCGGCAGCTACGCGTATCCCCAGTTTAAAAGGGGCCCTTACGGATTTGTAGGCCTTCAATTCCTCTTTGTTATCCAGTATTGGAATCACATTTTTAAACCCTGTATTCAGCAACCGGGCTATCCGGGTAGTGTAGGGCTTTTGCTTATAGCCATTACAAATAATAAAAGTTTCTTTATTGATCTTCCTCCTGGCGTATAATTTATTAACGATGTCAATGTCGTAGGCATAAGAGGTTTCAATGTGAATGTCATTTTTCAGCGCCTCTTCTACTATAAATGAAAAGTGCGAACTTTTGGTACAATAACAATAATTATACTTACCCTCGTATTTGTGTTTTTTAAAAGCCCTGGCAAACATCTCTTTCGCCTTATTGATCTGCATCCCTATTTTTGGCAGGTAGGTCAACTTTAGCGGGGTTCCATACTTATCTATCAATGCTTTTACATCCTGACCATTATATTGCAAATACTCATCTACTACTTTAAAATCTTCCTGTGGAAAGTTAAAAGTCTGGTCCACCAGATCGGCGTAAGTATTGTTCATGTTGGTCATTTCCTTCAATGGGTTTTATTTTTCTGTGCAAATGTAATTCAATGATAAATGCAATTAATAAAAAAAACCGGATGCGACATCGTCACACCCGGCTGTTCGTCAATGGTGAATGGGGAAATATTCATCATTCATCACTCATCATTCATTATCCCTATTTCACCTGAGCTACCAGGCTCTTAAAACTTTCTGGTTCGTTCATGGCTAAATCAGCTAATACTTTACGATTGATATCAATATTCTTTACCGCTAATTTGTGAATGAATTCGCTGTAAGTAAGCCCTTCAGCCCTTACCGCGGCATTGATACGTGCGATCCACAATGTGCGGTATTCACGCTTTTTCAATTTACGGCCAACGTAGCTATACGTTAAGCCTTTTTCCATTACGTTTTTAGCAACGGTGTAAACATTCTTACGTTTACCGTAATAACCTTTGGCGGCTTTTAAAACTCTTTTTCTTCTGGCCCTGGATGCGACTGCATTTTTTGAACGTGGCATATCTTAATTTTTTTGAAATGTTAATGTGTAATGTAAAACCCGGTTGTATAGTTGGGTTTAACCTTTCAGGCGTAACAAACGCAATACGAAATCGTGGTTGGTAGAATGTACTACACCTTTATTTCTTAAATTACGTTTACGCTTTTTTGTTTTCTTTGTTAAGATGTGGCGTTTAAAGGGCTTTTGGAAGGTAACTAAACCTGTTCCGGTAACTTTGAAACGCTTTTTTGCGCTCGAGTTGGTTTTAACTTTTGGCATTTAATAACTTATTAGAGTTACTCCCTGCTGGCGGGCCTCACAGGAGACCACTTGTTGAGCCGTGTGGGAAATGATAGAAAAAGAAGTGCCTTTTTCGGGCGGCGAAGGTAAAGAAAAAATGTTCTATTTTGCTATTAAACGTATATTATTATCAAAATAGCCCTTTCTCCTTAATAAAATTTTTTGTCCGGGCAGAAGGATTTCATGGCATTCCCGAAAAAAATGCCGAAAGGTCGGCACAGGTCGGGATTTCGCAATACAGTTTTTTGTCCAAACTATATTTCATTTCTCAACATCGTTGCATCGCCCTCTTGTACCGCATACCATTGGGGAACTTTAATTGCGTTGTATGAAAGACGGTTTCAAGTTTCAATATCTAAACCGCCCCGTAAAACAGGCCGCGGCCCAATGTCATTTAGTTAAGGGTTTTCAATTGCCACGTCCGCCAGCTGGCGGACGTGGATTAAATTGCAACTTAAAAAATGGGCTTCAGCCCAAAATGCAGTTTGGCTAAAGCCAAAGTTGTAAAAAATTAATTCTTTCCCACGTCCGCCGCGGCGGACATGGCAATTAAATAATAACCACTTAACTAAATCACATTGGGCCGCGGCCTGTTCTACAACGTCTCCTCCTATCAAAAATTCTACCGCCGTCCCGGTGAGGTTTCACGGAAGCTGTTGTATAATTTATAGTTTATGCTGTAAAAACCCCGCCGCAACATCGGTGGCTTTCTGAAACAGGGTTGCCGTGCTACGCCACTACTCCCACACCAGCAAATTATCACATTCTGCAAAAAAATATTTTCAATATCGTGTTAAACATTAATTTTGAAAAAAAACAAAAATCACATGAAGAAAAGAATGTTTCTGGCTCCTTTTTTTTGCCTGTTCACGGTATGTGGCATTTATGCCCAATCCAAATCAACCAACAAATTCATAGACCTTTCCAATATGGACCTATCCGTAAAGCCGGGTGAAGATTTCTATGAATACGCAAATGGCAACTGGTTAAAAAACAATCCTGTACCTGCTTCAAAAACACGTTGGAGTACTTTTGCAGTGCTTTCAGATGAAGCTAACAATTCATTAAAGATATTGCTGGAGGAGGCTGCGAAAAACCCCGGAAAAAGCAGGCTTGCTCAAATGGTGGGTGATTTTTATTCAAGCGCTATGGATAGTTCCGCAATTGAAAAATCAGGTTATACGCCCATAAAAGGCGAATTAGACAGAATTGGAAAGATCAATACTTTAAACGAAATAATCAATGAGATCGCGACTTTAAGAGTAAAAGGAATCGCATCGCCGCTCTTTGGTTTTTTTGTAGGACAGGATTCAAAAAAAGTCACTCAATATATTCCACAGTTTGGCCAGGGCGGCACCAGTTTGCCTGACCGGGATTACTATTTAAAAAATGATCCGCGGAGCACCAAAATAAGAACCGAATATATTTCCTACATCAGGGATATGTTTAAGCTAACAGGTATTGATGAGGCAACCGCAGCTCAAAATGCAAACCTGATATTAGCATTGGAAACCCAATTGGCCAATGCCCAAATGAGCCGGGTGGAAATGAGGGACCCTCAAAAATTGTATAACAAGTTTTTTGTTGATGATTTTACAAAAACCACCGCTACCATTAACTGGAAAGATTTAATGGGTAAAATGAAAGTTACCAATCAGGATAGCATCATAGTTAGCAACCCACGATTTTTACGGTTTGCGGATAGCCTGCTGCCCGTTACCCCTGTTGGCACCTGGAAAACTTACCTGCAATGGTATGTGATTAAAAATGCCGCCGCTTACCTGAGCAATGATTTTGTACAGCGCAATTTTCAATTTACAAAAGTGCTTTCCGGCCAAAAAGAAATAACCCCCCGCTGGCAACGTATGAGTGAATTAACAGATGGGACCCTGGGCGAGCTGTTGGGGCAATTGTATGTAGAAAAACATTTTAAGCCTGCTGCTAAACAACGGATGAATGAATTAGTGGGTAATCTTCAAAAAGCATTTGAAGAAAGAATAAAAGGGCTTGACTGGATGAGTAGTGAAACAAAAGCAAAAGCCCTTGTTAAACTATCTACGTTTGTTAATAAAATAGGTTATACGGATAAATGGAAAACTTATGATGGCGTGGTAATAAACAGGAATGATTTATTAGGCAACCTGAAAAATTCATCTGTCTGGGCTTACAATGACCGTATTCAAAAATTGGGTAAGCCGGTTGACAAAACCGAATGGGGCATGACACCGCCAACCATAAATGCCTATTACAACCCCCGCAATAATGAGATCGTATTTCCCGCCGGAATTTTACAATCCCCCTTTTTTGATTTTAATGCGGACGATGCCGTGAACTATGGAGGTATTGGCGCCGTGATTGGCCATGAAATGACACATGGTTTTGATGACCAGGGAAGGCAATTTGATGCTGATGGAAACCTGAGGGATTGGTGGACAGAAGCAGATGCCAAACAATTTAAAATGAAAGCGGATAAAGTGGTGGAACAATACAACGCATTTACTGTTTTGGATACCCTCCATATTAATGGCAAATTAACGCTTGGAGAGAATATTGCCGACATTGGCGGGCTTAGTATGGCCTATACCGCGTTTAAAAAAACAGCACAGGGTAAATCAAATAAAAAAATTGATGGCTTTACACCTGACCAGCGTTTCTTTTTAGGCTGGGCGCAAATATGGAGGGCAAATTCATTGCCCGAAACCTCCGCCCAGTTAATATTAACTGATTCTCATTCGCCGGGCGAGTTTAGAACAAATGGAACAGTGATCCAGATGGAAGAATTTTATAAAGCTTTCAACATAAAAGAAGGCGATAAAATGTACCTGCCGCCAAATAAGCGGATTCATATCTGGTAACGATAAATAACTGGCCGCATAATTTTTATGCGGCCTTTTTATTGGTTTTATATAACACCAGAACTCCCTACCTGTATCATCAAACAAGTATAAAAAATTCTTGAGGTTCGCAAATTAAACTTACAGGTAAAAGCCCGAAGGGCTTGAATATGAATAGCCGTGGGTGAAACCCATGGTTATTCATATTCAGTTTCCACAACCCCAACGGGGTTGAATATAAAGTATATGCAATGATTCAACCCCGTTGGGGTTGTTGAAATTGAAACTTTTCATCCCCGGGTTTCACCCGGGGCTATTCAAATTGAACCCTTGCAGGGTTTTAACCGATGATTTTAATTCGCGAAGGATCAGGAGTTCTGAATTTAAAACACAATTAAAGTTGCCAAATGGGATGTAGGATAAGAAGTGAAATAAATCTCACAGGTTTTTAAAACCTGTGAGGTTTTAGTACGCTAATTTAAAACGCAATTAAAGATCCCCAATGGTATGCGGTACACGAGGGCGATGCAACGATGTTCCTCATTGCTTCTTAGCCCGGACAAAAAATTTTTTAAAAAAATCGCGTAGTAACAAAAGATATATTTATTCAGGCAAGTGATAATTTATATTCACCCTTAGGATTGACTGGCAATTTGGCCCCCGCTTAGGTAATACGCTTTCATTATTTCAAAAACTTTATCTTTTAGTGCAGAAGGTTTTATATCCACTGCTGAAACGGGTGGCAGAAAATGCATTCGTAAACGGGTAGGAATTAAATACACCCCCTTATCAATTGGTATGGCTTGCCTGGTGCCAAAAATAACACAGGGGATCACATCTTTTTTTGCATCCACCGCAAGCTTGAACGCACCATCATAAAAAGGCTTCAATGGTTGTTGGGTACGGTTACGCGTACCCTCCGGATAAATACACATGTGCATATTATCCCGAAGTACTTTTCGCATGGCCTCATAACTTTTTCGCCGGCTCTGGTCATTATTTCTATCCACCAATACTGATCCTCTTTTATAAAACCATCCAAATATGGGCACTTTGGCAAAGGAGGCTTTGGCAATAGTTTTATTACCACCGGGTACAAAGGGAGCGGATAAAGGCACATCGAGTAAAGCATTATGGTTATAAACAATTACATAAGCCTGGCCCTTTTTAAAATTTTCTTTCCCTTTTACTGTTAGCGGGCAACCTATCATATACAGCCAAATACGCATCCAGCATCTTGATACCCATATAAAATAATCCTGGCCTTTTTTGCCAGGAATGAGGTATGAAATCATTGAAGGAATAAAAATGATGAGGAACGTAATAATAAAGATTAATAAAGCCCAGATAGCCCAGATGCGCCCAAATACATTTACCAAAAAACCCGGGGCCGGTTTTTTTTTCTTTCTTTCATTTAAAATTGTTTCCTGCATAGCTATATCTTGTTGTTGGTTTAAGGTGTTAAAAGTTTCCAATCAATCGGAGGTAAACCCTGCCGGATCAATAACTCATTAGTTTTTGAAAAATGTTTGCAACCATAAAAACCTTTGTCAACACTAAAAGGTGAAGGGTGGGCCGCTTTCAGCAAAAAGTGTTTTGTTTCGTCAATCAATACCTGCTTCTCCTGCGCAAACCTACCCCATAATAAAAATACAACCCCTTTTTTATGATCGGATATTTTTTGAATAACCGCATCCGTAAAATTCATCCAGCCAATTTTGGCATGGCTTGCAGGTTCGTTGGCCCTTACTGTTAGTATCGCATTTAATAATAATACGCCCTGTTCGGCCCATCGGGTAAGATTGCCATAATCAACGGGCATAGCTATTCCCATATCGGTTTGTATCTCTTTGTAAATATTGACGAGTGATGGAGGCGGTTTAATTCCAGCAGGAACAGAAAAGCTGAGGCCATGCGCCTGTCCGGGGTTGTGGTAGGGGTCCTGCCCTAAAATTACTACCCGCACTTTGTCAAAAGGAGTTTGATTAAAGGCATTGAATATAAGCGCACCGGGAGGGTAAATTATTTTTCCGGCGGATTTTTCCCTTTTTAAAAAAGTAACGATCTCCAAAAAATAGGGTTTTGTAAATTCGTTTTTTAATACTTCTTTCCAGGAAGGTTCCATTTTTACATCCATGTATAAAGATTTGGGTAAAAATACAAAAGGTGGGTTGAAGCAGCAGCAGTTTTTGGGTGCATTTCAAATTTTCGCTGGCTGGTGGGGACACCAGCCAGGGTAAACAGCCGTGATCGGTGTCCTCACCGGCCACAGCCTCAAAACAGAAGCGAAAATTTGAAATGCACCCCAGTTTTTGAGAACTTGAAGAGTGAATACCCGTTTAATTTCCAATCATCTTCAGTTAGTCATAATTTTGAATGACCAGGTCAATTCAAAAAAATCTCATCAACAAACACCCATCCCTTTTCTTTTTTACCCTTGTGCCATACAGGTAATTTACCAACCGGCGCCACCACCACTTTCAAGTATTTTTCT
>JANOTW010000487.1:0-13027 GCA_031416575.1 Ferruginibacter sp. | reverse complement strand
GACCCTAAAAAAGCAAAAGAGTATGGTGTACCCGGTGGGGTGATCGTAAAAAAAATCGGTAGCGGCCCGCTAAGCGATCAAACAAGGATGAGGGATGGATTTATAATAGTAAAAGCAAATGAATTGGATATTAAAAACATGGATGACCTTAATAAAGCTTTTGGAACTTCTAAAACAGTTACCATCAGTGGTTTTTATCCGGGTTATGATGGATTATATGATTACCCGATTACATTGGGAGAGTAACAGGTTGGAAGGTAAAAGGTATAAGGTTTAAGGCGCTCCGGTTTTACGGGGCGCCTTTTTTATTTTTTCAAATGTATTTTTTGACGAGCATTATTTCTATGGTGTTCATTGTTGTGTCACTGTTATTCATTACAACCATTTTTTTTTGTCCGGGCTAAGAAGCTATGGTGATCATCCTTGCATCGCCCTCTTGTACCGCATACCTATGGGGAACTTTACTCACGTTGTTTGTTAAAAGCATCAGTTAGCTTCCATTACCAGCACTGTATATTATTAAAAATAATTATGGGAATCGCTTTAATTATACCCTTTTGGCCAAGCTGTTAAAAAATATTTAAAACCTTCAGTATTGCAAACTAAATTTGAAGAGATAATTAGTACAATGCAATTTAATATTGATTGGTCCGTTATTAGCCTTAATAAAACCCTACCTCTAAAAATTAAAACCACTATTATGAAAACAAACAAATTAGTTTTAGCTCTTTCTTCCATTACGCTTTTATCACTCTTTAGTTGTACTAAAGATCCTGTTACTCCAGGCATCACCTTTCAGGTAAGAAACTCTGCTGCTGTTGCCCCTATTGTTGGTTCTGTTACGGGTGCCTCTGTTCAATGGACCGCTGGGTTCGCTAACACGGTAGAAATTGAATTTGAAGCAAAAAACAAAAATGTAGAAATAGAATACAAATCAGAAGCAAATCAAAGGGTCAACCTTTTTTCCACGCTTTCTACATTAGGTGTTGTTACCGTTCCTGCAGGTACTTATGAAGACATCGAATTTGAAATGGAAGTAAAGCCCCTTGGCACGGAGCCAGCTTTGCAGTTAACAGGAACCTATACAAACGTTGGGATAGTTAATGCGCTTGTGTTCAAATTAAACACTTCACTGGAAATTGAATCAAAGAAGTCAAACATTACAATAGCCGAAGGCAGCAGCCTTAAGGCGCTTACTACCCTCAACTTTTCTTTGATCACTACGGGCGTAACAGCAAGCATGCTTGATAATGCTACCCGCACAAATAACACCATTGAAATTTCAGCCACGGTAAACAGTAATATATATGAGATAATGCTTAATAATTTAAAAACTTGTGGTGGTGTAGAAGTAAGTGATTAAACCTTTTATAAATAATTTATATTCTTTATTTTAGGCCTCCTTTTCGGGAGGCCTTTTTTTTGCGCCCGGCAGGAGGGCTTACTATACTTTCACCTAAATGATAGCCAGGGTAATGGCAAATACCTTTTTTTAAACTTCAGGTATAAAAAGTTGGCGTTGCACAGGTATCAACATCAAAGGTATGTTTCTTCAATACGAATAAAAATTTGCCGAACGCAAGGTCAGGTTTATAAATATGTCAATTTTTTATTGCTTATAGCATTGTAGGTATCAGTGATTCCGCTTCGGCGGAAGATATAGTACAGGAAATGTTAAAAGCGCCTGAAATGCCCCCGGTTATTCGCACACTTTCCGTTAGTTTTATATTATTCAATTTACACTAATAGAGAATTTTTTATTTTTTATGGCACATCCATTAAATAAATGAAGCCGGATAGACATCCAGCTTCGTTTTTTTTATCCAATATCCTATGAAAAACCCATACAAAGTAAACAAATGAATCCTTTAAATATTTACACAATTATGATTATTTGTTACATAATTTACACATTTCATTCTCACAAATATTTATTTTTTAATTTCTATCCGGCATGATTAGGTGCAATAAATATAAGCTGCCCTCAGCCGGTACCTTCTTTTTAATTGAATGGGTAACCTATCGCTTTAGTATTATTTTCTATTTCCATCAGTATCCAGTTCTACAATTTCATAACCAAGCTTTTGCAACCCCGGTAATATCTTTGCTTTATCACCTACCAGTAAAATATTCATCTTATCAATAGTCAGCCACTTTTTTGCCACTGCGTCAATGTCTTTTTTGGAGATAACCGCTAATATTTTATTTTGTATTTCTACAAAATTGGCTGGCAGGTTGTATGTCAGGATTCGTCCAATAAACCCGGCTTTTTGATTGCCTGTTTCATAACGCAATGCATCCTGTTGCCCAACAGCGCTTTTGGTAAACGCCAGTTCTTCAGCGGTTATGCCAGAGGCTGCGTATTTTTTTAATTCACTCATTATTTCAATCAGTGCGCTATCGGTAGCGTCTGCCCGGATACCTGCACTAAATTGGTAACCGCCACTGTATTTATCCCCTGAAAAAGACGCACGAGCGCCATAAGTCCAGCCCTTGTCTTCACGGAGGTTTAAATTTACGCGGCTGTTGAAATTTCCGCCCAATGCGAAGTTCATCAGTCCCGCTTTGTAGTACTCGCCGGTAGCGTCATAATTTAAACCGGTTACATTTCCTACCCTGAATTCGGTTTGTGCGGCTTTGGGAACGTCTATCAGAAACACCCTGCTTTTAGTGATCACGGGCGTGGCCCCCGGTTTTAGGGAATTTATTTTTTTATTGGGTAACTTGTTTAAAAATGACAATTTGGGTAATATTTCCTGCTCACTCATATCGCCTACTACTACCACTTTCGTTCCCTGTGAGGTCATGTAGCTGTCGTAATAATTTTGAACATCCTTCAGGTTAAGGTTTTTTATGGTGTATTCAGTGCCGTTGTCACTCATGCCTAAAATATTATCACCTCCGTAATTGATCTTTTCCATGACACTGCTGGCAATGGCCGCCGGCTGGGCCTTTAATTGTTTGAAACCTTCCAGGGCCTGCTTTTGCAAACGGGTAAATGCGTCCACCGTAAAATTCGGGTTAAACATTCTTTCTTCCAGCAATTCCAGTGTTTTATCAATGTTTTTCTTCAGGCATTGAACATTAAAGCCGATGCCATCCAATTGTTCAAAAACATTGATGTTACTCCCGAGCTTTTGAAGCTCAACCGCCATTTGTTCGGCTGAATATTTTTTGGTGTCTTCACTTAACATGCCTGCCACCATGCCGGCCAACCCTATTTTAGCGGTATCGGAAGCCTGTGCCAGGTGCCCGCCGGGTATGGTTATTAATATGGTAACGGTAGGCAGTTCGCTGGTTGCTGTTCCAATCATTCTTATTCCGTTCGCCAAATTCTTTTTCCAAAACGGGGGAACCTTCACCACGGGATTTGAACCATTGCCCGGCATTTTTTTCCTATCAAAAATATCTTTGGCTTTGGCATACTGTAATCCATTGTACCCGTAATTGGGCGCTGCGTATTTTGTAGAATCAATCGTATGATTATCAGGAGCGGCAGGTATTGTTTGCTGCCCTTTTGTTAGCACGCTAATGGTTACACTTGCCTTGCTTTTCAGGTACTGGTTGTACACACGCCATACATCTTCCTTTGTTACATTGCGGTACATGCCCAGCATTTTACCAATCATGTTGGGGTTGCCTGTAAAAGTATTAAAAGCCGCTAACTGGCTCACTTTGCCCGCCACACTTTGCAATCCGTTGATATACTGCGATTCAATACCACCTTTGAATTTTTCAATGTCTTCATCCGTTACCCCGCGCTTTTCAAACACCAATAATGATTCCTTGAACAGGCTGTCCATTGTTGCCAGCGAATTACCCGGGTAGGGTGTCAGTTGAAATGAAAATTCGCCCGCCAGTTCGCTGAAACGGCTGAACCCAATTGCTGATAAAGCTTTTTGGGGCTTTACCATTTGCTGGTATAAAATAGAATTTTTGCCTTGTCCCAAAATTTGTGCAAGGCAGCTTAGCGCACCCATATCTTTATCATAGTTGGGCACTGTTGCAAAAGTTTTGGATAAAACCGGCAAGCGGGCATAATTATCGGTATAAGACGCATACCGGTCTGTTTCAATTTTTACCATCGGCAATACCGTTTTTTCCACTGCCGGCCCTGCCGGGATATTTCCAAAATATTTATCAACCAATTTCACGGCGTCAGCGGTTTTTACATCGCCGCCAATGGTAAGCGTGGCATTATTGGGGCCATACCAGCGCAGGAAGAATTTTTTCAAATCATTCACGTCCACCCGGTCCAGGTCCTCCAGGTAGCCAATGGTTAACCAGCTATAAGGATGCCCGTAGGGATATAAATTCCTGCTGGTATATTGCCCGGTCAATCCATAAGGCCGGTTGTCGTAGTTCTGACCTCTTTCATTTTTTACCGTACTGCGTTGTACTTCAAATTTCTTTTGGGTAACCGCATCCAGCAGAAAACCCATCCGGTCAGATTCAAGCCAAAGCATTTTCTCCAATTGGTTATTGGGCACTGTTTCAAAATAATTGGTACGGTCCAGGTTGGTACTGCCGTTTAATGTACCTCCTGCCGCTGTAACAATTTTAAAATGTTGTTCATCATCCACATTATCACTCCCCTGGAACATCATGTGTTCAAAAAAATGTGCGAACCCGCTTTTTTTGATCTCTTCCCTGGCGCTGCCCACATGGTAAGTTACATCCACATGTACTATGGGATCGCTCTTATCTTCATGCACTACCAGCGTTAATCCATTCGGGAAAACATATTTTTCATAAGGGATGACCAACTCATTTCCTTTTTTTTCTATTTTTTCAACCAGCCTCGCCTGGCTAAAACCGTAATTCGCAAGCAGGCAAATAGCCGCGATAGCAACAATGTTCTTTCTCATGTAAAAATTATTTAGGATCAAATAAACCACAAAAATTTTATTCACAGCTACCATTTATCATATTCCGTTTTTATTTGCCGTTCCTTGCAACCATGTTTTTTTTTGTCCTGGCTGTGGAGCATCGTTGCATCGCTTGCCCCGATCTTTTATCGGGGCATCCCGATGTTACACTTGAATCGGGACTTGTACTGAATACCAATGGGGATCTTTACCAACGTTGTATTAGTGAAACATAAGCTGCGGTTTATTTGTGTACACTTGTACCGCATACCAATGGGCAGCTTTACCCACTTTGTAAAGTAACGCGGGAACTTTTGCGCCTGCTAATTGTTTATAAGTAAAATGATAGGATTAGGTGTATTATTCGCAAAGCTGCTACCAGTATCATTTTGATCTAAAAATTTTGGTTCGGGTTAAAATCAGTAACTGCATAAGCCGCCTCTTTTGGTTCGGTCCCGCCAAGGGCGGGATTCAAATAATCCGCTAACCAGCGGATATTTTTTGAAAGAAGCAAAAGCAGCGGCGTTGCAGGAGTTATGTCCCGATTGCCATCGGGAGGGAGGCAAATGCAACGAATTTAAAAGAGAAAGCGAATACAGCAGCGCCTTTGCGAGTGATACACCTAATCCTATAAAAAAATAATAAAATCAGGCAAACTTAAAGAAAGGGGTAGTTTGGCTAAAGCCAAAATTTTAAAAAATTCATTCTTCCCCGCCCGCCAGCTGGCGGGCGGGGAAATTCATTTAAAAATGCATAACTAAATGACATTGCCCTTCCCGAAAAATGCCGAAAGGCCGGCACAGGCCGGGATGTTCCACAAAGGGTGGCCTATTGACTGTTTATTTACTGCGCCTGGTGAACCGCCCGGTATAACACAATTAAAGATCCCCAATGATATTTAGTACAAGAGGGCGATGCAACGATGTTGCCATGAAATACTTCAGCCCGGACAACAAAATATATATCGTTGAATAGAAGAGCGGCTCCTCACAATACTTTGGGTTTCACGATTGGCCATTCAGGTTATTTCTTATTATATTCTTCCAATGCCTTTTCCAAACAATCCATTGCCAAATTGATAGCAGTGGTATTTAAGACATAAGCCAACCGAACTTCCTGCTTTCCCAGCCCTGGTGTGCCATAAAATCCGGTAGCTGGTGCAAGCATAACGGTTTGCCCTTTAAAGGAAAACGATTCTAACAGCCACTGGCAAAAGATATCAGCATCATCAATGGGTAATTTTGCCATGGCATAAAAAGCGCCGCCGGGGTTAGGGCAAAATACACCGGGAATGGCATTCAATCTTTTCACAATGGTATCCCTGCGATTTTTATATTCAGCCCTGGTGGTATCAAAGTAATTGCCGGGCAAATCAACCGCGGCTTCACCTAAAATTTGTGCAAAGCCGGGTGGGCTAAGCCTGGCCTGTGCAAATTTCATTACCGAACTTAAAAGGGCTGTATTTTTTGTAACCAAAGCGCCAATGCGCCCGCCACAGGCGCTGTACCTTTTACTGA
The DNA here is from genome assembly GCA_031416575.1 of Ferruginibacter sp. Classification (GTDB taxonomy): domain Bacteria; phylum Bacteroidota; class Bacteroidia; order Chitinophagales; family Chitinophagaceae; genus Ferruginibacter. Next base: position 6,642 of record JANOTW010000487.1, on the reverse strand, counting down.
TGGTATCCATCAAAACGATATGGTCATCTACGCCAGCCAGGTGCATGGCGCTGGTGTGGGTTCCATCATAGCAAAATTCCCGGTAAGCCTCATCCGCAAATAGATACAGGTTGTATTTTAAAATGAGCCGTTTTAATATTGCCATCTCTTCTTTACTGTACAAATACCCGGTAGGATTATTGGGATTGCAAATAAGAATGGCCTTTGTTTTTGCTGTAATTACTTTTTCAAAATCTTCAATGGGAGGCAGGGCGAAACCTGTTTCGATGGAAGAAGTAATTGGTTTTACGATTACCCCTGCTTCTATGGCAAAGCCATTATAGTTGGCATAAAAAGGTTCGGGTATTATTACCTCGTCGCCGGCATCCATACAGGCCATAAAGCCGAATAGGATAGCCTCGCTGCCACCAGTGGTAACAATGATTTGATCAGACGTTACATTGATACCCACCCTGGTATAATATTCCACCAGTTTCTTCCGGTAGCTTTCATTTCCCGCGCTATGGCTGTATTCCAATATTTTAAAATCGCTGTTTCGAACTGCTGCTAAAATTTGCGGCGGCGTTTCAATATCGGGCTGGCCAATATTAAGATGATAAACTTTAATACCTCTTTTTTTAGCGGCTTCTGCGTAAGGCACTAATTTACGTATGGGAGAGGGTGGCATTTGTTGTCCACGATGGCTGATTGGTAACATGGTACAAATATCAAATTAAGAATTTAAAATTAAGAATTAAGAATTAAGAAGGGTGCATCCCAAATTGTCGCTACAGTTATCAGGACCGTGGTCGGTGGGACACCGACCACGGTGGGCTTCCCCTGGCTGGTGTCCCACCAGCCAGCGACAATTTGGGATGCACCCATTAAGAATGTTGTAGGAATAGTAATAATCTATGCCCATCTGTATCCCCTTAAAAAATCTTCAATCATCATTTTCTTTTTGCCTTCCAGTTGCAATTCTTTTATGGAGATATAGCCATCGTTACAAGCAAATTGTAAAAATGTTTTTTTATCCGTTTCAAATTCACCCGCACCAACCGAAGGTACTTTATATACTTTATTTACCTCATCCGCCCCCTCAACTTTATATACTTTATCAACCTTATATACTTTCAGTTTCCTACCTTCTAAAAAAGTAAAAGCAGCCGGGTAAGGAGATAGCCCTCTGATCAGGTTATAAACTTCATCTACTGGTTTGTTCCAATTGATCCGGCAGGTTTCCGTAAATATTTTGGGCGCATGTTTTAACCCGGTCCCACGGTCTCCGTCTGACCGGATTTGAGGTGCTTCAATCAAATTTCCATCAGACAACCCCTTAATTGTTTGAAGCAAAAGTTCAGCCCCGGCTTCTTTCATTTTATCATGTAATTCACCAGCAGTCTCATCCTCACCAATAGGAATAACGGTAGTTAATAAAATATCGCCTGTATCAATTTCATGCTGTAGTTTAAAAGTAGTTACCCCGGTTTCTTTTTCTCCGTTGATGATGGCCCAGTTAATGGGGGCGGCGCCACGGTATTGGGGTAATAAAGAACCATGTAAATTAATGGTGCCCATTGGCGGCATGTTCCATACTATTTCAGGTAACATCCTGAATGCTACCACAATCTGAAGATCCGCCCGCAGGCTTTTTAGTTGTTCTAAAAATTCAGGGTTCTTTAATTTCTCCGGCTGTAAAATATGCAGCCCGTGTTCTACCGCATATTTTTTTACGGGGCTTTGCTGTAGTTGCATGCCACGGCCGGCTTCTTTATCAGGTGCTGTAATAACACCTGCGATATTGCAACCAGCCTGTACCAGTTTATTAAGAGCGGCAACTGCGAATTCGGGCGTGCCCATAAATACTATTCGCAGCCCTGCCCGTTGATTTAATGGAAAATCCGCAGTAGTATTTTGGTTGGAAGTTCTTATTTTCTGTTCTATCATTAGGGGATCCTTTTTTTGGGAAAGTTTCTTTTATGGAGTAGAAGGGCCAAAGTCTTTGTACAACAAATACTTCTTCCTGGTTATTTTAAAATTACTTAGCGCAGGCTCCCAGCTCTTTCTTATTTCCACTTCGGTTTTTCCTTGTTTTACCTGTTGTATCAGCACATCATTGCCCGCTAATTTATTTATAAAATTATTTTTTAGAAAGAAGCTATCCTTGCCCGGAAATAATTTATACGCATCCAGCAAATATTTCAATTGTATTTTATTATCCAGTTTTTTTAATAACTCCTCTTTGGTGCCGGATATATACCAGCCATAACATTTTTGATTATAGCATTTACTACTTTTGGCGCCCGCATTTGGTTTGGGCGTAAATGCGTATAAATTTTCAGGAAGGGTGGGATGTCCAAAAATCTGGAATGGTGCATCGGTACCTCTTCCTTCGCTTAACACGGTTCCTTCAAAAAAACAAGTAGAAGGGTAGAGATAAATAGCCTGCATTGTTTTTAAGTTGGGCGAAGGGTTTACGGGCAAAATGTATTTACTATTGTGGTCGTAATTTTTGCATTTTATCACCTGTACATGAAAGGGCGTACCGGCTGTTGGCTGTGTAGGTACATTGTAGGTATTGATAGCATTAGCCCTTGGCGATAACCATTTTTCACCTGCAAGCATCAATGCGTATTCACCCGGCGTCATACCATACACGATGGGTATGGGCTGCATGCCTACAAAACTTTTAAATTGCATATCCAGCACCGGGCCATCTACATAAAAACCATTGGGGTTTGGGCGGTCGAGGATCAGTAAAGGTTTGTGATTTTCCAAAGCCGCTTCCAGAAAATATTCCAGCGAAGAGATAAAAGTATAAAAACGCACCCCTACATCCTGGATATCATATACCATTACATCGACATCTTTCAGGTCTTTGGCGGTTGGTTTTTTGTGGTTGCCATATAAGCTGATAACCGGGATGCCGGTTTTTTTATCTTTTTCATCCCCCACATGTTCGCCTGCACCCGCATCACCGCGAAAGCCATGTTCCGGCCCGAATATCCTTACTATTTTGATGCCGCGTTTTACCAATGTATCTACCAGGTGGCTATTTTTTACGGTACTTGTTTGGTTGGCAAACACTGCTACCGACTTGCCTTTCAATAATGGGAGATAGGTTTCCATTCTTTCGGCGCCGGGGATAACGGGTAATCCTTTACCCGGCTGTTCCATCCTGATAACTTTAACCGGTTTAATTTTTGATTGGGAAAATACGTTGCAATTGATTAACAAAAGCAATCCGGATAATAAAAAAAAATTACGTTTCATCCTTCAAAGTTCATTAAAGTTTTTTAATTGGTAAGTCTTCATTTCCGGTAATTATTATTTTGGTTTTATCATCATTTATTTAAAATGATTTTTTTGTTGGTTACAAACTATATTTCATTGTTCAACATTGTTATGTGATCCTTATCCCGAATATTGGAACTCTTCTATGCAACCATATATTTTATTGTTGTCCCGGCAGAAGTATTTCATGGCATCTTCGTTGCAAATATGATTTTGTTATTATTTCTTTTTGGTAAAAAGAAATAATAATCACTCGTGTACAGCATACCATTGTGGATCTTTACCCACGTTTTAAATTAAAGAAACCTGTTTCCTATTCCCCTTTCCGCTGCAATATTTTAAAGAAACGATTATTTAAAAACAAGGATGAAAATGTTAACCCGCTTACAAAGCCGATCCACATGCCTGCCGCACCCATTTTAAAAGTAAATGCCATTAAACATCCCATCGGAATACCAACTATCCAATAAGCGATAGCGATATACATGGTAGGTACTTTTACATCTTTAACACCCCTTAATAACCCCACTCCAATTGCCTGGGTGGCATCTGATATTTGAAATACGGCGGCATATAACATTAATACCGATGCCAGCGCCATTACAGCCGCATCGTTATTAAAAGCTAATGGTAAAAGATTTCTAAACAACACAAAAAACAACACTCCAAAAATGCCATAACAAACACCACTCAGTAAAGTGCTTTTGCCGATGACCGCAATATCTTTCCAGTTATTTCGTCCCCATGCATTGCTTATCCTTATGGACCCGCCCTGTGCCAACCCCCAGGAAACCATAAAGGCGAGTGAAGCGCAACTGATTGCGATTTGATGGGCTGCCAGTTGTACCGCTCCCAATGTGCCAATGATGATACCAGATACGGCAAAGGCGCCTGATTCCATTGCCGCCTGCAGGCTGCTGGGAATACCGATATGCAACAATTCCTTGATGGTATGCAGTTGCAGGTTCCATTGATTTTTTCTAACCGCCACGTACCTGCTGAAAAAAGGATGAACAAATAAAACAACCATGAATATTAATAAGATCAGGATACGGGTAATTAATGTACCATAACCCGCCCCGGTTAATTCCAGTCTTGGAAATCCCCAATTGCCGTAAACCAATAGCCAGTTGATAAAAATATTAATGGGCAATGCCGCGATAGAAAGCAACATGGCGGTTCTTGTGCGTTCCAGCCCATCGGTAAATTGTTTAATGCCAATAAACATCATCATCGGAATAATTGACCAGCCCATGATCTGCAAATAGGGAACACCCAATGAGGCGACGTCGGCATCCTGTCCTAAATGAAACAAAATATTTTTACTGAAATTCAATACCAACGCAATGATGATGGCGGCGATGGTGCATAACCAGAACCCGTTGTATAAATAATGCGATACTTTCAAACTATCCCTTCGTCCGTTTGCCATGGATACGGATTGTGAAACCGCCATCGTCATTCCAAACCCAAGCACGAACGGAATATTCATTACGCTGTTTACCAGCGCCGCCGCTGCGAGGTGCTGATAGCTGATCTTTCCTACCATGATGCTGTCAATGATGCCCAGCGCCATTTGTGTCAGCTCTCCTAATATAATAGGGCCGGATAATTTCCATGTTTTAAAAGCTTCTGTTCTGATTGTCATAAGGCTGCAAAGCTAATAAAATGCGATAAGGGCATTGGGGATTGTTAACCTTATCGCGTTAATAAATGAAGGAACCGGATATTGCACGACGGGCGCATCGCCTGGATAAAATATCGCGATAAATAACCAGCGATAAGATGCAATTCAAATTTTTGCTGGCCGGTGGAGACACTGCCAGTGTAAACAGCCGTGGCTGGTATTCTCACTGAACACAGCTATGAAAGGGATGAGACAATTTAGGATGCACCCCTGTCAAAGGCTATGCCTCTTTACCTTATTTTTGCAGCGCTCCTTAATCAATAAAAGCCACCATTATGAATTGGATAATATTAATTATCGCCGGGTTTTTTGAAGTAGGCTTTACTACCTGCCTGGGTAAGGCTAAAACTGCCGGCGGAAGTACTGCCGCCTGGTGGATTGCCGGTTTTTTTATCTGTCTTTGCATCAGTATGTTGCTGCTTTACAAGGCTACCCAAACTTTACCCATGGGTACGGCTTATGCAGTATGGACCGGCATTGGCGCTGCAGGTACGGTTATTATCGGCATTTTGTTTTTTAAGGAACCGGCAGACTTTTGGCGGCTGTTTTTCATTGTTACCCTGATAGCTTCAATCGCAGGATTAAAATTCGTTTCAAACTAACGGACGATGTGATGATTAAAGCATTTAATTTTATTTACACTATCTGTAATTGCATCGTATGTATTCAAAGCAGGAAGCTTCCTTATTAACCAGGCAATTCTGGACATCCTTTGGCCGGTACATAGCGCCGGTTGTTTCCGCGGATGGTGAAAGGATCAATTGGGTAAATTATAAAACAGGAGTGAAGGATATCAGGTTTATTATGATGGCGGACAACAAAGCCGCAAAAGTTTCAATCTCCTTATCGCATAAGGATACCCATTTACAACAACTATATTTTGACAAGTTCGTACAACTAAAAAAAATACTGCATAAAATTTTAGGTGAGCAGTGGCTATGGTGTTCATTAATCACTGACCAGAATGGCGGAATAGCCGGCGAAATATATTCAACGCTTAATAATGTAAATGTTTTAAACAAGGCGGATTGGCCGGCAATCATTTCTTTTCTAAAGCCACGCATGATAGCGTTGGATACTTTTTGGTGTGAATATAAATACGCGTTTGAGGGGATGGGGTTGTAAAAGATGGTGTTTGTAATTATAAACCTCACAGGTTTTTAAAACCTGTGAGGTTTTGGCAAGACGCTAATTTAAAACATAATTAAAGAATCCCAATGGTATGCGGTACTCCCGATTCAAGTGTAACATCGGGATGCCCCGATAAAAAATCGGGGCAAGTACCCAAATATGCTGCGGCTGATGTTTCGCTCATTACAACGAGGATAAAGTTTACAGGTCATTTATTTTAAAAAGGCGAATTTTTTTTTAAAGGGAGGCATAATTTGATGGCTCTGTTTTGCCCCCGGCCCGCTGGTTAGCGGAGAGGCCTGCTGCCAGTTTATTACCTACGCCTGATGAATGGCTTAACAAAACGCAATTAAAGTTCCCCAATGGTATTCAGTACAAGTAATCCAAATAAGCCGCGGCCGATTTTTCGATCATTACAACGTGGGCAAAGATCCCAATTGGTATGACGTATAAGTCCCGATTCAAGTGTAACATCGGGATGCCCCGATAAAAAATCGGGGCAAGTACCCAAATATGCTGCGGCTGATGTTTCGCTCATTACAACGAGGATA
>JANOTW010000486.1:0-1872 GCA_031416575.1 Ferruginibacter sp. | reverse complement strand
CCTGGAGCAAAGTGTATGCAGTAAATGCGGTGACAGGACAAATGATCTGGACTTATGATCCGCAGGTTCCCGGACGTTATGGACAAAAACCCTGTTGTGATGTAGTAAACCGTGGTGTGGCTTTGTATAAAGGAAAAGTATATGTCGGTACTATTGATGGCCGTTTAATAGCATTGGATGCAGCAAATGGAAAACCAGCCTGGGAGATGCTTACAGTAGATACAACCAAACCGTACTCGATAACAGGCGCCCCAAGAGTTGTTGATGGCAAAGTTATTATTGGCAATGGCGGGGCCGAATTAGGTGTTCGGGGCTATATAACAGCTTATGATGCGATAACCGGGAAACAATTATGGCGTTTTTACACTGTTCCTGGTGATCCATCCAAACCCTTTGAGTCAGAAGCGATGCAAATGGCTGCCAAAACATGGACTGGAAATTGGTGGGAATATGGTGGCGGAGGCACGGTATGGGATGCAATGGCTTACGATCCCGAATTGAAACTTTTATATATCGGTACAGGTAATGGCTCGCCCTGGGACAGGTATCACAGAAGCCCGGGTGGAGGAGACAATTTATACCTCTCATCTATTATTGCACTTAATCCTGATAATGGCCAAATGGTTTGGTATTATCAAACCACACCAGGAGATACCTGGGATTTTACAGCAACACAGCACCTGATATTAGCCGATATGACAATAAAAGGGCAATTACGAAAAGTGATTATGCAGGCTCCGAAGAACGGAATATTTTATGTTCTTGACCGAACGAATGGAAAATTGATTTCAGCAAAACCATACACATTTATAAACTGGGCAACCGGCATTGACAGCATTACAGGAAGGCCGCTTGAAACAGATTACAGCAGATACAGCAAAGAGAATGCAGAAATATTTCCAGGCCCGTTTGGGGCACACAACTGGCAGCCAATGGCATTTAATATAAAAACACAATTAGTGTATTTGCCCGTCAGGGATTTAGCTATGTTATACGGCAAAAATGTAAAATGGAAATACAATCAACCTTCGGCTGGGTTTGGTTCAGGTATCGGATGGAATACTGCTTTAGGATATGATTCTTCAAAGTCTTTAAGGAAAGAAATGAACGCCCCAAAAATGGGTGAAAGATTAACTGCGTGGGATCCTGTCAATCAACGGGAGGTTTGGAGCGTTCCGCACAAAGCAATGTGGAATGGCGGGTTATTAACTACTTCTGCAGGATTGGTATTTGAAGGAACATCTGATGGAAAATTCATGGCCTTTGATGCAACGGATGGTAAAGTTTTATGGGAAAAAGATCTGGGCACCGGTATTATTGCTTCGCCAGTATCATACCAGGTTGGCGATACCCAATACATAAGCATTGCCGCAGGCTGGGGTGGTGCCATGGGAAAACTAATGAAATTTACTGAACAGATAAACCCGGGTACTGTTTACACTTTTGCTTTAAATAAAAATGAAGCAATGCCAGTATTCCCCAAAGCAGCGCCTAAAAAATTTATTGATATGCCTTTCACTGCAAGCCCTCAGCAAATTCAGCATGGCGGTTTATTATTTACGCAATATTGCGGAACCTGTCACTCCGATGTTGGTGATGGAGGCGGCACCATTCCTGATCTTGGCTATTCATCAGAAGCGATACATAAAATATTCAAGGATATTTTGCTGCAGGGACCTCTTGAAAAAAATGGAATGCCAAACTTTTCAGGAAAGTTAAGCGAAAGCGATATATCAGATATTCATAATTATATTCTTGCAACAGCTAAGAAGCAGATAGAGAAAAGAAAGAATGTTAAATGAAATGATTGATGAAAAGATTAAACACGAACCGCTAACATTAAGCCAGGTAGAAGAAATGCCCCCAAAAAAT
>JANOTW010000485.1:0-7985 GCA_031416575.1 Ferruginibacter sp. | reverse complement strand
ATGGATATGTTTTTTCGATCCGTAGGATTGGTATGTGCTTTACTTCAGTTTCAACCAATTTTGGTATAAACCTCATAATCCATTTCACATATCGTTCCTACGGAACGAATTACCTTATCCTTATTCTTCTACCATACATATCGTCCCTAACGGGACGAATTGAATTTCTCATTTTTTCTTAACTAAATGACATTGCCCTTTAGGGGCCTGGGGCAAAACAGGGTCTTCAAATTAAGCCTCCCTTTTAAAAACAGTTCGCCCTTTGAAAATGAATGACCTGTAAATTTTACCCACGTTGTAATTAGCGAAACATCAGCCGCAGCTTATTTGGGTACTCTTGTACTTAATACCATTGGGCAACTTTAATTGCGTTATAATAAGCGATTCTTTAAGCGTAGTTTTAAAACTCCTGATCCTTCGCAAATTAAAATTATCGGTTAACATCCGCCGCGGCGGATTCAATTTGAATAGCCCCGCCCACTGGCCAGCGGGTGGGGATGAAAAGTTTCAGTTTCAACAACCCCGACGGGCATAAGCGTCAACTTAACAGCCGCTTAATTATTAAATCAGCTTAGCTCCATCGGAGCTACCTCTTTGTAGCAAATGCGAAAAAAGTGCAAGCGTGCCGTAGGTACGCCCCACTTGCCGCAGGGTTGCTCCTAAGGAGCAGATGTTTTATATGATTAATGCTACAAAGCGGTAACTCCTACGGAGTTTGAAGACGGATACATTGGTATTGATATTTGCTCATTAAGCTTAAGTTGACGCATATGGCCGGCAGGGTTGAATCATTGCATCTTCTTTATATTCAATCCGCTGCGGCGGGTTTTACCTGCTGGTTTAATTTGCGAACCTCAACAATTTTTAATACTTGTTTAATGATACAGGTAAGGATTTCTTAAGTTGACAAGAGGTATCAATAAAAGACTACTGATGTTTCTCTACAAATAACGCAATTAAAGTTGCCCAATGGTATTCAGTACAAGAGGGCGATGCAACGATGATCCCATGAAAAACTTCAGCCCGGACAAAAAAAAAGTATGGTTGTATAGAAGTGCGATGCAACCCTGCCTGACTGTGTCAAGCAGACAACGATGCTTATTCAGGGCTATATGCCTGGACAAAAAAGATAAAAAAGCATGCGCTCTTTTAGAAAATTATCCTGTGTTATTAAATTGAGCTTATCCTTTCGTGTAGCTAACGATACCGTTAATTCATCACATTAATTTTAAACCCGGTATTTACCGTTACAGATGAGCCAGGGTTTACCCTAATGCTCCTGCAGAATGCAATTGAACTTACAACCACAGCGCCACTATTTATGATAACATCCGTATTCGCATCGGGAATGGCATTACAACTCCAGTTGGCTGCATTTTCCCATGCATTACTTACTGAACCATTCCAATAATTAGTAAAGCCTAATGTAAATACGGCGCTATTATTTCCATCCACCACGCAACGGTATTGATAACCGTTCCATGAAGATGGAGCATTATTTACCTGGAGCGTTGCAGTATTCACGCCTGAATAATTTGTATTATTTGTTATATTTCCAAATCCACTTCCCGTATTTACCTGCCATTGATAAGCCGCACCTGTTATATTGGATGTAAGGGATGTACTGGCAGTGGGCGGACATAGTTGGGTCCAGGGTGCTGATGATATCGGCGTGGCTATAAAAGAACAATTAATAGCCAGGCCCCAGCCGGTTAAACTACCACCATCCCCATCAGCACTATCGGTAATAGTAAGTGTCCATACACCTGTGCTGCTTTGCCCGTCAAATGCAGAAAGCAGGTTTTGTGGCCTTGTGGTTTTATTGCCCGTGGGCGGACATGGAATATTTATGAGCGTAGCCTCATCATCCAGGTTGATATTAAAATCATCTTCATCACTACAAATCCGGTCAAATAAAACCACACTTGTTCCTGCAGGGCTTGTAAGCGTAACAGTAAGGTCATTGATATAGGTATGAATGCCGGTTAAACCCACCACATTCAGGTCGGCGATGGTTACGCCCGATACTGCAGGAATGGTTATGGTAGAAGTGACTGTTGGCGTACCTGTGGCCAAAATTGATTTAGGTATATCCGTGCTACTTATCGTACTACTACAAATAGTGGCGCCTGTTTTGAAAATCCCGGTCGCGGAAGCGGCGCTTGTTCCACAAATATTAGTGGTGGCCACTCTCCAGTAATATACTGTATTTTCCGCCAAAGGGGTAGTAAGTGTTACAGGCAATGAAGTAATATTGGTTAGCGTTTGTGTAATAGGAATAAATGTACCAGCCGTGGAAATTTGTAATGTATAAAAGCTGGCTGACGAAACCGCCGGCCAGTTAAAGGAAGCTAAAACAGGAACTCCTATGGCATTATTCGCTGGCGTTAATAAACCTGATGGAGCAGGAGGAACAGCGCTCACTTCAAATGAAATGACCCTTGATTTATTTACCGTACCTGCAACACCGTTTACCGTAATGTTGTAAGTACCATTGGCAAGTGTACTTGTATTATTGAGCGTAACTGTTGTACTGCTGCCAGGTGAAAGAGGGTTTGTACCAAATGTAACCGTTGTTCCACCGGGGTTGCCGGTTGCCGATAAAATTATATCGGTAGAAAATCCGTTTAATGAAGCTGTATTCAAATTGGCTAACCCGCTATTACCACCACAAATGGTAACAGGTAAGGGATTACTAAACACAAACTCAGCGACAGATGAATTTTGAATAGAAAAACCGGCATTTGAAATATCATAAAAAACGTTACCTACCGCTGTTATCCTTATCCTTGCGGATGAGGTAACGTTGTTGGGCACCTGTATTTCTTCCAATCCATCATTGGGCGTACCCGCTACTATCGTTATTGGAAAAGTAAGCCCTCCGTCCGTTGACAATTCGATCTTTACATGGGTGCAACTTATTGGTGCGGATGCAGTACCGGACGGGTTCCAGGTAATGGTTTTAAAATCATTTACCAACCAGATAATACCATTTGCATTTGGATAAGTAACCAGGAAGGGGCCTGCAACCGCACTAACCGTAACAGCAGTTTCATCAAAGCATACGCCGCCGCCGCCTGCACGGTTATCCCTGGCGGTTAGCCTAAAATTCATTGTACGGGCATAAGATGGCAATATTTCGCCACGGGTGGTAATATTATTAATAACATCCGAAAGTTTAGGGAAAAAACGGACAGGTGCGGAGATGGGTACAAATGAACGAAACAAGGGAGCATTACCTGAAGGATTGTTCCAGCTACCAAAAGGGCCGCCCACATCAATCTGCTCCCAGCTAAACGTTAGTACGTCGCCGTTAGCATCCGTAGCGCCGCCCGCCAGGCTGAACGGGGTTGATGCAGGAATAATATAATCCGGCCCCGCATTTACAACAGGTGGGGTATTACCGGTAGGTGTGGTGGCCGCACAGGTATTTCCAGTGCCTGTAATACTAAAAGTGGTTATTTCATTGAAACTTAAAGCATGAAACTGTGCATCACTCCTGGGTTGCAGGTTATCCGTTCCACAAATACCTGCATAAGCCATAATGGTGCTGCCACTACCTGGTTCAGCATTGGTTGCAGATACGCCATTCGGTGGGCTACAGTTATCTAAAGTTGAATTAAAGGTATGATTGGCGCCAAACTGGTGCCCGATTTCGTGGGCCACATAATCAATATCAAAAGGATCGCCAACAGGAAAAGCAGAACCTGTAACACCTTTAGCCTTATCTCCTGTAACACAAACAACATTCACACCTGCCACTCCGCCACCGCCGGTACTAAATACATGGCCGATATCGTAATTACTATTGCCTATAACAGCCGTTATATTGCTTTGGTTTTCATCAATCATGGCAGATCCATTATTGTTGGTATATGGGTCAGTAGTAGAATCCGTATAAATTAACAGGTTGTTATTGGCAACTAATACCATTCTTATAGCAACCTCCCTTTCATAAACACCATTCACCCTGTTAATAGTAGTGGCCTGCGCCGCCTGTGCAGCAGCCACGGTACCACCTTGTGCCTTAGTATATTCGCCGGTGGCAGCAAGGGCCAGGCGGTAAGTACGTAACTGAGTGCCAATACAGGTTCCGGCCAATACGTTATTAGTGGACAGTGGCCTGTTTGCCCCGCTTAAATTTGTAATAGGCGAAAGCTCGAAAAAACCGGAACTTTTTATGAAGTCCGTTTTATTATATGAAATATAGTTATTGGTGTTTCCCTGGGCATAAGGATCAATAAATACGGCGCCACCTAAAGAAGATATGATCATGGCATGAAAACCAAATGGGGTAAAATCCAGCTTGATGTTGGCAGTAGGATCATCTATGCCCTGGCCGGTAAAGGTTTTTATACCGGGGAATTTAGCCGCCAGCCCGGATTCCATTACCGGGCTTTCCCAAATATGAAATTTAGCGCTGCCGCCCTCAGGCATGGGTATTTCGATCACCGGGCTGGCATTCCGGTCAGGGATATCTTTTTCGTTGGCAACCGTATTTAGAAAATTCAATAACCCGGGCCTGTTTAATTGTAATGGGCGGTACCTGGCAGGAACTATTACCCTTTTTTGAGTGGGGCTGATAAATGAATTTTCAGGAGCATCAGCAAAAAATAAATTTTGTGCCTTGCAATAGTAAGCCGCAACTGAAAAAATAAACAGCAACGCAATTCTTTTTAATAGAAATTTCATAGTTAACATTTTTGTAATAATCTGATCCATAAAAAATAAAACCCCTATTCCCCGTCAGAACTTAAGCCCGAAAGGTTCCTGTCCGGCTAAGCATCCCGGAGGGTATTCCGGCGGGGGCCATCCGGTGGAACCTAAAGGTGAAGAAAAGCTTGTAACACGGCCATTATTACTTATTTAATGAGCTAAATGCTTCCGGCATTCCTACAAACTGAAACCAGGTATTAAGCTTCCAAAATACGTTGTAATGCGGCATTCACTTCCGCTGCTTTATTCATGATCATAAAATGGCCACCGTCTTTAATGATGTATGTGGGTGCAATTTTATTAATGGGGAATATCCTATCCGCATCACCGTGAATATGAAACAGGTTTGGCGGTTGCCAGTCATTACGCCATTTAAACACTTCGTTAATAGCCCAATCCATGTATTGCTGTGGTGCGTTTTTGCGGTAAGAACGAACCAGTTCTATTTCGTCGGGCATAGAAATACCAATAAACCTGTTTTGGACAGGTTCTGTTAATTTAAAAGAACGCATAGGGAATATTTTATTTAACCGTAAAATACCAGCCACTTTCATCCAGCGGGGCAGCTCCTTATCAGATTTAATGCTTGAGATGAGGATCACTTTTTCAACAGGGAGCAGCTTTGCGATTTCGATACTCATCATGCCCCCAAAAGAAAGGCCCATCAAAATGGGCTTTTCCGTAGTAATGCCTTTACTCATCCGGATGGCATATTCTTTCAGTGTTTCGCCGGGCAACGGTGTAAGCCAGGGCAGGCAGGTAATTTTAAATCCTTCAATTTTTAAACGTGAAAAAGCCCGTTCATCCGCACCAAGCCCGCTTATACAATAAATTGTTTTCATTTTTTATGGTGGTTTTTAAACAATAACCTATTGACATGAAATTGATTGAAATATAATCAGGGCAATTTAGCGGTGGTTATTATACTTTGCCATGGATAAATTAGTGATATTTATTTTGCACAATAACCAAATAAAATAAGCTTACCCCCATCCCCTAAAGGGGTGAAAATTGTAAATTTAAAACGCAATTAAAGTTGCCCAATGGTATTCAGTACACGAGTGCGACGCAACGATGATGCCCATTGCTTCACAGCCCGGACAAAAATTTTTCCTCAAGTTTTTATCCCTTGTGCGGTATAATATGCTAAAGGCACTCAAAACAAAAACCTGAAAACATTGAAACCCCGCTACTTCTTCGGCAACACATAATTCTCCACATCTTCCAGGGTGATATTTTTTCCGGAAAGAATAATGAGGCGCTCTACTACATTTCTCAGTTCACGGATATTGCCCGTCCAGTTGTACTGTGTTAATAATTCCATCGCGTTTTTTTCAATTACCTTTTTCGTTTGCCCGTATTCGGTAGCAATCATATCAAGGTAGTATTCAATCAGTAAAGGTATGTCTTCACGGCGCTCATTCAACGATGGCACATGCACGATAATAACGCCCAGGCGGTGATAGAGGTCCAGCCGGAAATTTTTATCTTCTACTTCTTTCAACAGGTCCTTGTTGGAAGCGGCAACCACCCTTACGTCCACATTTATATCCTTATCAGCGCCCACCCTGGTAATTTTACCCTCCTGCAGGGCACGCAATACTTTAGCCTGCGCACTCAAACTCATATCCCCTATCTCATCTAAAAATAAGGTGCCGCCATTGGCCTGTTCAAACTTGCCAATTCGTTGCTTGATGGCCGACGTAAAGGAACCTTTCTCATGCCCGAATAATTCGCTTTCAATTAATTCACCTGGAATTGCCGCACAATTCACCTCCACCATCGGCCCACTGCAGCGGCTGCTTTTTTCATGCAGCCACCTGGCCACCAATTCTTTTCCTACCCCGTTTTCACCTGTTATCAATACCCTTGCATCGGTAGGCGCCACTTTTTCTATCGTCTCTTTTATTTTTTTGATAGGGTTGCTATCGCCTATCATTTCCTGCACTTTGCCTACTTTTCGCTTGAGTACTTTGGTTTCTATAACCAGTGATTGCTTATCCAAAGCATTGCGCAAAGTTATCAGCATGCGATTGAGGTCTGGCGGCTTGCTGATATAATCGAAAGCGCCTTTTTTTACCGCCTCCACAGCGGTTTCTATATTGCCGTGCCCGCTTATGACGATTATCGGGACATCCGGATTGACCAGCCTCGCCTTTTCCAGGAATTCGATACCATCCATTTTGGGCATTTTAATATCGCACAGCACCACATCAAATGCCGTATTGGTGAATTTTTTAAGGCCTTCTTCCCCATCGGCCGCTTCCTCTATTTTGTATCCCTCGTAGCTTAATATTTCGGATAATGTTTTACGTATCGCTTTTTCGTCGTCAATAATTAATATGCTTGCCATTTGCTTTTTAAAATTTTTTGTGGATTAAATGCTGTACTGCATCCCAATGCAGTAACGTCAAAATTAACGATTTATGCACTTTAATTCATTTATCCTTTACACGCTTTTTGTTTTTAACTCCTGTAACAACAATCTTGTGTTTCCGGAAAATTTTAATGATTCAAGCATCCCGCCATTGAGTGAAGCAGCTATTGATACAAATCCTTACGGCAGTATAAACGAAATACCGTTTCCGGCTGGTTTCGCAAGAATAAAAAGAGAGCATAATTCTTTTGCCAACTGGCTGTTGAATGTAAAATTAAAAAAGGATAAAACAGTCTATAAATTTGACGGGGCGCCCAAGGCCAACCAAAACGCACAATTTGCGGTACTGGACATAAGCGTTGGAGATAAGGACCTGCAACAATGTGCGGATGCGGTAATGCGGTTAAGAGCTGAATATTTATTTGCGGCGGAGCAATACGGGGAAATACATTTTACGGATAATGCCGGAACTGTTTATCAGTTTAATGAACCATATACCATCAAAAATCTGCACATATATTTACAAAGGGTGTTTGGCATGTGTGGTTCAGCTTCTTTAGCAAAACAATTAAGGGGTATTTCATTTAAAGATATCGAACCGGGTGATGTGATTATCAGGGGAGGTTTTCCAGGGCATGCGGTGATAGTAATGGATGTTGCCATTAACATGGAAGGAAAGAAAGTATTCCTGCTGGCCCAAAGCTATATGCCTGCTCAGGATATTCATGTATTGGTAAATCCACGTAATAATGATTTATCTCCTTGGTATTTAATTGATGAAAATTTGGCAATATATACTCCTGAATATTTATTTAAAACAAGCGAGTTAAAAACCTGGTAATGGTAGAGAAAAACAAATCTATTATATGTGAGTATTAATCTTTTCGCTCTG
>JANOTW010000484.1:0-4455 GCA_031416575.1 Ferruginibacter sp. | reverse complement strand
TTGGTAACAAAGGTGCCGTTCAATCCATAATTGCACAAAGCCGCCGCCACATTGGCTTCGCCGCCGCCATAAGTAATATCAAATGTATCGGATTGTACAAAGCGTTTAAAATCCGGTGTGGATAAACGCAACATGATTTCGCCGAGGGTAACAACTTTTTTTGACATGCAATCTATAATTTAAGTATGTATAAGAAGGATAAAAAATTACATTTTATAATAATTTTCAAAGGTGCTTATTAATTTACAAAGCAGCAAGGATAAAACTTTAATTCCGCCGACAATTTACGCAATCGTTTCCGTAAATAAATACCATATTGTGGCTAATTTAAAATATCATTGTCCAACGAAAAAATGAATGTTTATATGAAAAAAGAAACACTACTTGCGCTGATCCCCCAACAGGGAATTTTACCACTCTATTTTTGCAAAGACACCCAGGTTAGTATTGACCTGCTAAAAGCATTGTACAGTGCCGGTATCCGTACGGTAGAATATACCAACAGGGGAGAAGCGGCGCTGGCCAACTTTAAAGCCATGCGTGCCGTTTGTGATACCGAGTTAAAGGATATGTACCTTGGCATTGGCACCATAAAAAATGGTGAGATGGCCCAAACCTTTATTGATGCCGGCTGTGATTTTATCATTTGCCCCGGCCTGGTAGAAAGTGTGGCGAAAGTAGCCGATGCCAATGATATGCTGTGGGTGCCGGGTTGTATGACGCCCAGTGAAGTAATAGCCGCGGAAAACCTGGGTGCCAAAATGATCAAATTATTTCCGGGAAATATTATCGGGATGGCGTTTATGCAGGCCATCAGGGAATTGTTCCCTAACCTGTTATTTATGCCTACCGGTGGCGTTGACACGACAAAAGAAAATATTGAAGGCTGGTTTAAATCCGGTGTATGTGCGGTGGGTATGGGAAGTAAGCTGGTTACTAAATCAATTATGGAAAACAAACAATACGGTGAGCTGGTTGCCGCTACAAAAAATGTAATGGCGATCATCAACGATTGTAAAAAATAAATTAACTGCTGCTATATGAACCAAACTACAATCGGTAAATACAGGTGGACGATCTGTACCCTGCTCTTTTTTGCTACTACGGTTAATTATTTGGACCGCCAGGTATTAAGCCTGCTGAAACCAATGCTGGAAGAAAAGTTTGGCTGGACCAATAGCCAGTATGCGGATATTACAGCCGTCTTTCAATTTACGTATGCGATATCCATGTTGTTCGCAGGGCGTATAATTGATAAATTGGGCACCAAAAAAGGATATACCTGGGCCATCATCATCTGGTCATTCGGCGCTGTTATCCATGCCCTTGCTATTCCGATAGGTGAAGGGATCGCTGCTGTTTTAGGATGGGTTGGTATTGCCGTATTGCCTGTTTCAGTAATGGGTTTCATGCTTGCCCGGGCGGTCCTGGGTTTTGGTGAATCGGGCAACTTTCCAGCGGCTATTAAGGCCACAGCAGAATATTTCCCCAAGAAAGAAAGGTCGTTTGCTACAGGCATTTTTAATTCGGGCACCAATGTAGGCGCCATCCTGGCCCCGCTTACCGTGCCCTGGATTGCTAATAATTGGGGTTGGGAGGCGGCTTTCATCATAATAGGCGGTGTCGGCCTTTTCTGGTTGTTTTTCTGGCTGGTACTATATGACAGGCCGGAAAAGCAAAAAAGATTAACTGCCGCCGAACTGGAATATATTAATAGTGACACGGAAAAAACAGAGGCTGATGTGGAGGGAGTTAAAAAGGAAAAAGTATCCTGGATAAAATTATTGGGCTACAAACAAACCTGGGCTTTTACTGTCGGTAAATTTTTAACCGATGGAGTGTGGTGGTTCTTTTTATTCTGGCTGCCTGCTTATTTGAAAGACCAGTACCAAATGACGGGCACAGCCATCATGCTCCCATTAGTGGTGTTGTACAGCCTTACCATGTTTGGAAGTATCGGTGGTGGATGGTTCCCGGTGTATTTTATCAGAAAAGGGTACAAGCCTTATGATGGCCGCATGAAAGCGATGCTTTTGATAGCTGTAATACCACTGGTGGTATTATTGGCCCAGCCGCTGGGCTATATCAGTTATTGGATGCCGGTAATATTTATTGGCATCGCCGCATCTGCCCACCAGGCATGGAGCGCCAATATTTTTACAACCGTATCGGATATGTTTCCTAAAAAAGCGATTGGCTCTGTTGTTGGCATTGGCGGGATGGCCGGTGGCATAGGCGGTGTAATCGTTTCAAAAATCGGCGGAGCCTTATTCGACCATTACAAGGCATTGGGCCATATCGGAACCGGATATACCATCATGTTTACTTTTTGTGCGGTAGCCTATCTGATCGCCTGGTCAATCATGAAATCACTGGTACCGGTTTATAAACCTATTACGGATTTGTAGGGCCTTTTGTCTTTATTGTTCTGGCTAAGTAGCAATGAGCATCAAAGTTGCGCTTGCACCCATGGTATTGTGAGTGGCCGCCCTTCTATACAACCATATTTTTTTTGTTGTCCGGGCAGAAGCCTTTCATGGCGACATCGTTGCATTATTTATCCCGAGTAAGGTTTTGTGTGCTGCCTCGGGACGCCCTTCTATACAACCATACTTTTTTGTCCGGGCTAAGAAGCTATGTGGAACATCGTTGCATCGCCCTCTTATACTGCATGCCATTGGGGAACTTTAATTGTGTTATGCACCTGGGGCCGGCTGTTCCCGGCAATCTGCTTTGAAATGAACCCAGCTTATTTTAATTCACAAAAAGTTGCCACATTTGGAGGTAGCAACAAAGGATTTAGTGAACATTAAAAGCCCCTTTGATGACATTTGGAAAAGCGGGGGAATAGAGTGGTAAAAAAAAATAGTCGCCACTGACTATTTAAAATAAGCGGGTTATTAAGGAAATAGGCGCAACCGAACATTTAAATAGAGCGTAGTGCAATTGACTGATTTTCAATAATAAAAAATTTGCAGTTGCCGACAATAGCGTATATTGCTGCGTTAGCGGTCAGCTTAAACGACATCCTACACGACATTGAAAAATAAAGGACTTTTCATTACGACTATTGCTTTCTTCCTTCTGATAAACACGACATATTATTGGGAAGGTAAATTTGGACTTTTTGCTTTTCCTGCATTTATACTATTGGCTGTTGTTTATGCAGGACTTGCAATAGCACTTGTTAGACAAATATATTTTCTGATAAAAGAAAAATTTTCTGACAAGCAAAGACTTTTTAAGGTTGGACTATTAACAATTGTATTAGCCTTGACATTTTACAAACCATTTGGACTTATTGACTTTGACAAACTTGAAGGTGGCGACTTGCTAATTGCTGAAAGAGAAGGAGCCGCTAACTGTATGACAACGTTAAAACTTAAAGACGACTTCACATTTAGAGAAAGAAATGTATGCTTTGGCGTGACAGAAATTAAGGGGAACTATCATTTAGAAAACGATACCATTTATTTTGACAACGTAAACATTGGCAGACACGAAGATGAATTTTATAAATTTGCAATAGTTAAACCTTCAAAATTTAATAAAGATGGAAAACACTTTGACTTGACAAGATATAAAAGTTTGACAGACACAGTTGGACACGAACTTTGGATAACAAAAAACGAGTTGAATAAATTGAAGGACAAAAAGCCGAACCGCTAACATGGGTATTGCAGCAAGCGGGGCTGGACATTGAAACTTCGGCAATTTGCATCGCTGTACTTTGGCTCCGGCTGGACGTTAATAATTTGGCTTTAGTTGTTATCTTCAACAAATATTTTCAATCAGCTGTTGTGCCGGGCTGGACAATATAAAATATCCCGCCTGCTGCAATACCTGTTCGTAAGCCGCCATTTTAGCAAAGACCATTACTTATTGACAAAACACTTAAATTTGACTTATGGAAATGAAAGTACAAGTCCCCTTTCAGCAGCTTCTGACAATCGTTAAAACTTTGACACCAAGCCAAAAAGCTAAGTTACGTGAGGAATTAAACGAAGAAAAAGCTGAAATTAAAAATCAAGACGACTTTATAAAGTTTCTCTTAAGCGGACCCGTTTATAGTGATAAAGACATACAAACCATTGAAGAAAATAGAAAAAGCATCGCAAAATGGCGGACAAAAAGTTAATGGTTGACACGTCACTTCTTATTGAGTATTTTCGCAAGACTGACAAACAAAACGCAAGATTGATTTCTCACTTTAAAAATTATGGACAACTCTATATTTCAAGTATAACAGAATTTGAAGTGATGAATGGAGCAAAACCTTTACACATTGAATTTTGGAACGGAATGTTGACAAGGTTTATAGTACTTGACTTTGACAGCAAGGCTGCACGACAAGCAGCAACAATAACTGGACAGCTAAAAGCGAAGCGTAAAAGCATTGACAAACCAGATCTATTCATAGCCGCTACTGCCGTGGCAAATGAGTTAACATTTGAC
>JANOTW010000483.1:0-12222 GCA_031416575.1 Ferruginibacter sp. | reverse complement strand
AATGCAGAGCCTGTAATGAGAACAGTAATGTTTGTAAACAAAGAAGAACATTCCTTGATATGTGCCGGAAATGTACCGCAAGGTTCAAAACTTCGTTTTTCGTATTCTGATAAAGAAATGTATTGTTTGGATAGCACTTGCATTGCAACAGGAGAAAAAATAAAATATCTCACAGCAATGCTAAATTCAAAACTTTGTCAATACCAACTTTTTGAAACTTCCCCCAAAACAGGCATGGGAGATTTAATCATCAGCGTTCAGGCACTTGAACCGTTGTTGGTTTATTATCCGAATGAAAAAGAACAACAAAGAATTGAAAGCATTGTCAACAAAATTTTAGAACTAAAAAAAGAAAAACTGCCTACAGCAAATTATGAAAACAAAATAGATGCGTTGGTATTTCACCTGTATAAATTAACCGAAAGCGAAATGCTGCAAGTGTTAGATACCTTTAAAGACATGAGCATAAAAGACCGCAATCAAATCCAAAACGAGTATTGGAACATCGCTAACAATAAATTCAACTATGATTAAGCTGATTAAATGAAAAACTATGATTGTAAAAGAAGAATATCCATTAAGTGATTTGACAGGCAAAATAATTGGCTGCGCAATGGAAGTGCATAAACATTTGGGAAATGGATTTCAGGAAGTCATTTATCAACGAGCATTGGCAATAGAAATGACAAGCCAAGGATTATCATTTAGCAGAGAGCATGAAATGGAAATTTATTACAAAGGTGAAAGCATTGGACTACGAAGGGTTGACTTTTTTGTAGATGAAAAAGTAATGGTTGAATTAAAAGCAGTAGTTCAGTTAGAAGATGTTCATTTAGCACAAGCAATAAACTATTTAGAAGCGTATGGTTTGAAAATTGGTTTACTTATTAATTTTGGAAACACTTCTTTACAATTCAAAAGAGTTATGAAACCAAACAAAAATCATAGTCAATCAACAAATCATTAAAATCATAGTTCAAACAATATGATACAGAAAATCAGCATCACCAATTTTAAGGCAATACAGCATTGTCATAATTTACCGTTGCAACCGTTTACCGCTTTCATTGGCAACAACGGCAGCGGCAAAAGCAGTATAATGGAAGCGTTGAGAACATTGCACATGTGCCTTACACAAAATATTCAGGAAGCCTTTTCTGTTTGGGGAGGGTTGGATAAGGTGCGTAACTATCATGGGGAGCAAGCAGAAACCACTGTTTCGCAATTTGGTTTCAAACAAAAGCACAAACCGATTACCATTTGGATGGAATGTAAACTCAATGAAAAAACTTATGAGTATCAGGCATCCTTCAATTTAAGTTTAGACGGAGACAATTACATCGTAGAAAACGAAGAATTGCATTGCAACGGCACAGTTTTGTTTGCCACCAATGCAATAGACAACAATGGAAATTCATTTGCACAGATTTATACTTCTGCTTATGGTTCCTTAGATGAGATGAAGCACAAAAGCAATACACTTTTGTTAGCATTGGAGGATGGCAGCCCATTAATATTACATCCTGATATTGCTGCATTTCAAAAATATGTAACCGATTGGCAGTTTCTGTATCTCAATGCACATGAAATGGGAAAACCCGTAATGCAAAACCGCCTAACAAAAAATATCCGGTTGGATTATGAAGGAAGAAACATTGCAGAATATATTTTATGGATACGCAGTCAGGGAACAGAATACTTAGACAGCTTGGTTCGCAAAATGATTTTTGTGTTGCCTTACATCAAACAAATTCAACCCAATGTTCAGGAAACATTTAACCGTGAAGTAGAATTGCTTTTGCACGAAACACATGAAAGCAGCAAACCATTGGCAGGTTGGTTACTTTCATCGGGCACATTGAGAATATTGGCTTTGCTTGCAATGTTTGACACACCGCAAAAACCAAGTGTGTTGTTTGTAGATGAAATTGAAAACGGATTAGACCCACGGACCATTGGTTTGCTGCTGAATGAAATCAGAAACGAAACCACATCAGGCGGAATGCAAGTGGTGATAACAACACATTCGCCTTACCTGTTGGATTTGTTGCCGGTTGAAAACATTATTGTAACCGACAAACAAGTTGACTTCTGTAAATATCATATCCCAGCCGATGAAGAAAGATTGAAAGCATGGATAGAAAAATTTACACCCGGACGATTATTCACTACAGGAAAATTCGGAAGATAATATGAAAGTAGGATTTGTATTTGAATGTCAAGACCAAGGTTCAGACGAACAGGTTTTACACTTACATAGCAAAGAAACTTTGCGATGCATTTGAAATTTTACCCGAAAATATTTCTTCGTTGGGAAGCAAAGTTGCTGTGATGAATGAAAGTGCAGTGGATGTAAAGGTGATGTTGGACGGTGGATGCGATTTTGTTTTTATCGTTTGGGACAGAATGCCAAAATGGGGAGGCACAGGAAAATGTGAAGACCATGTGGCTACACTTACAGCACATCTTGCAACAGAGCATGTTGGCATGACTAAAATTATCATGTGCTGCATTGACGACATGCTTGAATCATGGTTGATTGCAGACGGCAGAGGTGTTACAAATTATTTTCAAGGCATCAGTCATCAAAGTCCGAAGTTCCCTGACCACTCAACCAAAGCAGAACAAGTTGCACCCAAAGACAGATTGAAAAAATACAACGGCAGATACAACGAATCAGTTGACAACATTGGAATTGTAAAAGCATTGCCTGATTTTACAAGAGCCATAAAATGGAATACATCATTTGGTGATTTTGTAGATGCATTAAATAGAATTTGCCCACAAGCTAATTAACTAGCAATATCAATGTTTGACGAACTAACAAAATATAAAACTAACGGACACTTCTTTTTTGAAAGAGGGCAAACTCTTTCAAAAGTTTGTAATGCACCTGAACAAGCAGGTGTGTACTACATACTCATGTTACGTAAAGGAAAAATAGAATTGGTTTACATTGGTGCATCAGGAACTATAAACCAGAAAGGGGAATTCAGGACACAACTCTTACGAGGCAGATTGAATAACAAACAAAACGGTACAAAGCGGCAACAATTCTTTGAAGAAATAATGTTGCAAAATGACATAGACGCATTGGATATTTATTGGTTTGTAACATTTGACAAAGACAATCAACACCTTCCTTCTTATGTTGAAGCATTGTTATTGCAACAATATTTTGACATTTATGGTTATTTGCCAGAATGGAATAAAAGTTTCTAATGTATCAGCCGACGCACCAAGTCAGGCACATTTGCAAGGCACACAAAGCCAACACACAAAAGCCAACCTTGCAAAAGGGCCTGCCTTGTTCCTACGCTTCCGGGACACACCCTGCCACGGTGGACACAAACTAAATATTTGAAGTACCAAGACGAAGGGCGAACATACAATACAATGCGCCAGGCGTATTGTTTTCCAAAGCATGAATTATAAAAAGATTAAAGAATGTACTTTCATATTTGACTTATTTGATAAAAAATTATAAACAAAAAAAATGCACATGCTTAGATTCTACTTCTGTAACCTTATGTTCTTCGCCTTTCTTTTTACAACAAAATCACAAACCACTGTTGTTCTCAATGCCGTGAAGGATAATACTATTTTCCAGGAATCAACTGGAAATAGTAATGGCATAGGTGAACATTTTTTTTCGGGTAACAATGCTAATAGCAGCGCAAGAAGGGCTTTGTTAAAATTTGACATTGCTTCACAGGTTCCGGCAGGGGCATCCATCACTTCTGTAATGCTTGCCTTATTTTGTAATAGCGCAACATTAGGTACTAATAATGTAAATATCCGCCCATTGCTGGCAGATTGGGGAGAAGCCAACTCAGATGCTTCGGGCAGTGAAGGAAGCGGTACTGTAGCCGCTGCAAACGATGCCACCTGGGTTAGCCGTTTTCATTTAGCAAACTTATGGACCGCCCCCGGAGGGGATTTTACAGCAACAGCAAGCGCTACCAGTGCTATTGGAGCGGCAAATGCAAGTTATAGCTGGACTTCGGCGCAAGCCATAGCGGATGTGCAAAACTGGCTGAATAATGCCGCCTCTAATTTTGGCTGGATACTAATGGGCAATGAAACCATTCCACAATCAGCCAAGCGCTTTGCATCCCGTGAAAATGCAACTTTAGCCCAACGCCCTCAGTTATCAGTAACTTATAATATTGCCGTTCCGATAGTTTACACATTTACAGGCAGTGGTAACTGGAACACTGCAGCCAACTGGAGCAATAGCGCTATCCCTCCTGCAAGCTTACCTGCAACGGCTGAAATTATTATTGATCCTGTTTCAAACGGGGAATGTGTCCTCAATGTTCCTCAAACAATTTTAGCAGGTGGTAAAATAACTGTAATTGCCAATAAGAAATTTAGAATTAACGGCAATCTTACTATCCGGTAAGGATTGGGGTTTTTAAAAAAAATGGTGGCAGTAAACAAATAATAGGCCAAAGCCCGGAAGGGTGCATCCCAAATTCCTCCTGCTACGAGGGTGCAACAAAAACAGTATACACTTTTTTAAATTGAACAGTTGTCAGCTATTAAATATTGGTTTATTTAACCCTGCGTTTGACCTCACCTCACCCCCAACCTCCCGAAAAATCGGGACTGGCCCTCTCCAAAGGAGAGGGGAGCTTGACCCTGAAAATTTGCAGTCATTTGTTATTGGTTGTCAGTAAGTTAATGATGGAGTATATATAATTGTCGCTTCTGCCTTGAGGCTGTGGCCGGAGATGACATCTGCCGCGGCGGACTGTTTGCCCTCGTAGCATGACGAATTTGGGATGCACCCGCCCGGAAGCTGCATTTTTGTTACCTGTAAATTTATTTATTTTCGAAATAGGAAATTATTTGGCGGTATCGTCTTTGGAAAAAGATGAGGTATTCCTTTGTTGTGCCATACTTGTTACCTTTGTATCGAAATTTTTAAATATAATGTTATGATAAAGACAGGCAACCCGGTTATTAGTATTTATACGGAGATGACCCCCAATCCGGAAACCATGAAATTTGTGGCCAACAAATTATTGTATCCGGGCAAAAGCATAGACTTCCCGGATGAAATAAGTGCGGCTCCTTCCCCTTTGGCGCAGGAGTTATTTACTTTCCCATTTATTAAATCGGTTTTTATCGCCAGTAATTTTATTACCCTTACAAAAACTACCGGAACCGATGACTGGCTGGATGTAATACCCACGATCAAGCAATTTTTAAAAGAATACCTCGAAGATGGAAAGACGATAGTGAATGAAGAAGCGGTTGCTTCAATGAAGCAGGAAAGCAGTAATGAAGTAAGTGCGGATGATGATGATGTGGTAAAACGTATCAAAGAACTTTTGGAAAATTATGTAAAGCCTGCCGTGGAAATGGATGGCGGCGCTATACAATTTAAAAGCTACGAAGATGGAAGGGTAAATTTAATGTTGCAGGGAAGTTGCAGTGGTTGCCCTTCTTCCATGATCACATTAAAAGCGGGTATTGAAGGAATGATGAAAAGAATGATCCCCGAAGTGAAGGAAGTGGTGGCAGAGGCGGAATAGGTAGCCCCCCCTAAATCCCAAAGAGGAATTTCGACAAGTAAAATAATGTATGCACCTATACTAAATGGAAAGTATAGGTGCTTTTTTATTTAGATTAATAGTAATGAATTGTTTTCATTTTTTTAGGCGGCAAAGCAAACCCTGTAAACAAAAAAGATATTTATTTTTTTTTAAAAAACTGACGTAAAACTACTTGATTTTACTTCCCTGTAAACTGTTTATCTACAATCGCAAACCATAACGGATCCTTTTTTTATCAATTATTTTCCGTTTTCTATATTTACATTAACCAATACTTTTTTACATCCGGCAAAAATTTGTTTAGCTGTTTTACCTATTTCAAATCCTGTTGGAGCATCACCCGGCGTTAATGGACAGCGCTGCTCTACCATGTTTGTGAACCCATCAAAATAATTAGAGGGCAATATTATCTTAAACCGGTTTTAAAAGCATTTTCGATGCAACATTTTGGAAAGGTTGAGGGTAAGGTTTTTCCACATGGGGCATTACCATTTGTAAAAGCATTTAATGCAACCGACCCGGCTTCTGCAATACCGGAAAATGATGGAGAGTATAAGATCAGGGGTTTAAAAGAAGGGGTTTACAGTATTAAGTTTACAGGCTCAAATGGATACGGGGATACAACGATATCAAATATTCTGGTGCAGAAAGGAAGAGAGGCCCATATAACTAATATTACTTTAAGAAAATAGTTTTATAAGTACAAAGTTTTGTTCAGGCCGGGTTTATTTCCGGCCTTTTTAGTTCTTAAAAAAGAGTATATGTAATGAAAATTTCAGTGTAATACTTAATGGTAGCGCTATCTTGTGATAGCAATTAATTATTTTATTTTCTATGCCACCATGCCCACCACATCAATACAAATTGCAAAGGAAATAATCGCACCCATGCCACCCCCGCCTGCCAGCACATTGTTTCGTTCATGCAACCTGATTTTTGTATCATGTAAATATGAGCAGGCACTAATAAAACCAATAATACGATTATCCCGTATGCGGCCACTTTTCTTGTAACCGGAAAAATAAGCAATATACCCAGCACAAGTTCGGCTATACCCGCCAATATATTGATCTGTGCATGATAAGGAAGATAATCCGGAATGATTGGATAATATGACCCGGGATGAATGAAATGATTTACACCCGCAGCTAAATATAAAATTATCATTAAATAAAGGCTTATCCTTTTAATCATTTCTCCTGCTTTTATTTTTACTCAATCAAAGTATTGGAACAAGTTCGTCATTCCTGTTGATCTTTTTCATATTGGATGAGTATATCATCAAGAGATTTTAGTACATAGCCCCTTAACTTTACATTTTACATTTCAATAAATTAATCCGTAAAATGAGAACAATAATTGTTGAATAAAATACCATGGCACAAAAATTTTTTATTTTTTTACTTTTTTCCGTGGTGGTATTACTGGTAAGCTGTACCATTAGCAACAATCCCATGCGCAAGCAAATCAGGCTACTTCAAAAGGGCATTATCAAAGACGATACCAGTTATGTTTATAATTTACCATTTGCAACCAAAACCTCCCATCGCCTGGTGCAGGGTTATTTTAGCCGGTACTCTCACAGGAACCGGGCAGCCCTTGATTTTAAAATGAAAAAAGGAACGGAGATTTTTGCCGCAAGGAATGGGGTGGTTACAAGAGTGAAAGTAGATGGATTTAAGGGTGGATGGAATAAGAAGTACAGGCCGGAAGGAAATTTGATTATTGTACAACATGCAGATAATTCAAGAGCAGGGTACTGGCACCTGCAGCATGATGGCGCTTTGGTAAATGTGGGCGATACAGTAGCACAGGGCCAGTTGATTGGGCTTAGCGGAAGAACGGGTTTTGCAATGTTTCCACATTTGCATTTTTCAGTATGGCGTTCCAATAAAGACGGGCAGTGGCAACCTACAGCCACACGGTTTCGAACATCTAAAGGAATCATTTATCTTCGGCCATTCAGAAGATATCGTAATATCCATCCATAATCAATCAATTTGACTTTACAGGAAATAATTCAGCAATTTGTTGCTGGTATGAAAAACACCGGGTGGCTGGAGTACATCGCCGTGTTCGCAGGTATTGCCAGTGTATGGTTTTCAAAAAAAGAAAATATCTGGGTATATCCTACGGGGTTGATCAACACCGTTTTTTATATTTACCTGAGCTTTAAAGGTGGATTAATGGGTGAAGCGAGCGTAAACTTTTATTACACCGTCATGAGTATTTACGGCTGGATATTGTGGACGAAAAAGGACCAAAACAAAAAGCCCGTTTTACATATTACTTCTTCCGGCAAAAAAGAATGGTTGCAACACCTGGGGTTTTTCGCCTCGTTTTATGTGGCGCTGTTTTTTGCATTAACCTATTTAAAAAATAATTTTACGCCCGAAGCCATTCCGTGGGCGGATGCATTTGCAAGCGCTACCGCCTACACAGGCATGTGGCTGATGACAAGGAAAAAAATTGAAAGCTGGTATTGGTGGATGGCAACCAACATTTCATCCATTCCATTGTACTTTGTAAAACATTATGTGTTTACCAGTGTATATTATATCGTGCTGCTGATAATGGCGGTATTTGGTTTGCTGGAATGGATGAAAAGAAAAAACAACTACAGTGATGTTATTAATAAAAGGCGGTTTAATTCGTGAATGGTGAATCTTCATGGTGGGCCACCCCTAAAGAGTGGCCCACCATGAAGATTACAAATAATTTCCTTACAAATGGATCAAGCCCACACATATTGTGAAGCCCTTAACCGGATGAAGCCGGATGATTATCAGGTGCATAAAATATACCATGACCAGCATTACGGATTTCCCATTCATGATGACAATGAATTGTTTTGCCGGCTGGTATTGGAAATAAACCAGGCGGGTTTAAGCTGGGCCACCATCTTAAAAAAGCAGGATAATTTTAGAAAGGCATACCATGATTTTGACCTGAAAAAAGTAGCCGCCTATAGTGATAAAGACATACTGCGTTTATTGAATGATGCAGGCATTATCCGTAACCGGCTAAAAGTAAATGCGGCTATCGAAAATGCAAAAGCAATTCTCACCCTGCAAAAAGAATTTGGCTCTTTTAAAAATTGGCTCGACCATCATCATCCTAAAAATAAAGCCGGATGGACCGCGCTTTTTAAAAAAACTTTTCGCTTTACCGGAGGTGAAATAGTCAATGAATTTTTATTAAGCACCGGCTATTTGCCAGGCGCTCATCATGAAGGTTGTGCCATTTATAAAAAAATCATAAAATCAAAACCTTCCTGGAAAACCATCAAAAATAATGATTAAAAAAATTGTTGTAGCAGGCCCCGAAAGCACCGGCAAAAGCACATTGTGCGCTCAACTGGCCGATCATTACAAAACAAGTTGGGTTAAAGAGTATGCCCGGGAATATTTACTTGCTAACGGCACTAATTACACGTATGATAATTTACTGGATATAGCAAAGGGGCAGATAGCATTGGAAGATAACGCTATTACGGTTCAGCAGTCGGGAGTTCAGTTAACAGGGACGGGAGAGGGAGCAGGCACCGCTTTACCTTATAACACTAACAACCCCGAACTTATATTTATTGATACCAATATGTATGTATTAAAAGTGTGGTGTGAGTTTGTTTTTGGCAAATGCCATCCCTGGATATTGAATCAAATAGTAGAAAGAAATTATGACCTGTATTTGCTTTGTGATATTGATTTGCCCTGGGTAAAAGATGAACTAAGAGAATACCCCGACCTGCTGACGAGACAAAAACTGCATCATCTTTATAAAGGCCTCCTGTTGAATCAAAAAGTACCCTGGGTAAATATAAACGGCGATTATGAAGAACGTTTACAAAAAGCAATTGAGGCGGTTAATAAAATTCTTTAACTCATGGTAAGTTTAGAAAAAATAACTCGAAGTGATTAGAAATTATAAAACACGAATTACACGAATTAAGAAAAACCATTGTATTATACTGCACAACGGATAAAAACGTGAATAAGATTTTTTGTCCAGACAGAGAAGCAATGGTCAACATCGTTGCATCGCCCTCTTGTACTTAATACCATTGGGGATCTTTAATTGCGTTTTGAATTAACAATTTTTACCCCTTCAGGGGATGGGGGTATCCTGTTTTGTTTTTTTTATGAAAAACAAAATTTCACTGATTTACCCGTTATGCAGTATAATTCGTGTATTAAATTCGTGCAATAACATTTACCCCTAAAACCAACCCTGCCTTTTAAACATGCGGAGCATTGCCAATGGTACAAACAGCATTAAACCTACCGAAATAAAAAACCCCCATTTACTGTGTAGCAATGGAATGATATCAAAGTTCATCCCGAAGATTCCTCCAATAACGGTGGCGGGCGCAAGCAAGCAGGTTACTATCGCCATTACTTTCATCACTTCATTCATTTTTAAATTTACATTACTCAGGTACAGGTCGTGCAAGTTCATCATCATATCGCGGTAGTTTTCCGCCAGGTCGTTGGCTTGAATAATATGGTCATACACGTCCTTAAAATATTTCTCCGTTTTTTCTTCAATCAATTCGCTTTCGCTTCTTAATATTCCATTCACCAGTTCACGAACGGGCGCCACACTGCGTTTAAGGATGATCATTTCTTTTCGCATCATATTTATTTTTGCAAGACTGCGCTTATTGGAGTTGCGTACAATATCCTCTTCCAGCGTTTCAATTTTTTCGCCTAATTTCTCCATCACCACATAATAATTATCAACGATCATATCAATCAATGAATAGAATAAAAAATCAGCGCCGTTTTGCCTTATTTTACTTCCGCTGATCTTTAGTTTTTCACGCAGCGGGTTAAATACATCCCTTGTTTCATCTTCCTGAAAACTGATCACGAAATTTTTACCCAGTACAATACTGACCTGCTCTATTTCCACAGCGGAATCTTTTTCATTAAAATACAGCATATTGAGCATACAGAAAAGCAAACCATCTATTTCATCCATTTTTGGCCGCTGGCCCATACTTAATATATCTTCCGTAACCAGGTTGTGTATGCCATATTTATTGCAAATGTTTTCTACATCCGTTTTGCGCAAACCATCTACATTTAGCCAGGTAACCGTAGGGGATTCCTTATAAGCATAACTGGAAGGAACATCTGATAATTCTTTTATATCAATATGCTGTGCATCGTAGTCGTAAACAAACAGTTTAATAGATTCAGGTTCTTTTCTTGTGGCAACGGCAGTAGGATTTACGTGCAATACTTTTTTTGTACGCAGCAATTCCAATGGGTTCAATAAAAAAGAAATATAATTTTGGGTGCGCATATAAAATTTAATTAGTAGTAAACAGGAACGTAAGACAGGTTTTTATTTATTTGAAGAACAAAAAAAAACCGAAGTTAATACTTCGGTTAAGTGAATAATAAAAAATTTATTTTTTCGCGGCAGGAGGCGCCGTTGCAGGCATGTCGGTATTCCATATATCCCTGTGCATTTTCCATTTGCCATTTTCTTCTTTCCATATCACGATATATTTACCTTTATCTATCACCTGGCCCTTATCCGCATGTAATTCATAACTGCCTGTTTCCGCAACAGCTTCCGCACCACCCGTTACTTCACTGGTCGTTAATATTAAATTACGTATCCCCATTTTGTAAGCTCCGTTAAAAAAAGCGGTGATTGGCTGCGGGCCACACATCTTTGGCATATTACTAACATAAATACATGCATCACTTGTATAAGAATTTACAAATTTCGCGGAATCATTTGTGGCGAAACTTTCGCCATATAGTTTATTATTCGCAGTGATGGCTTCTTTTACAGAATCAAGGCTAAAGGTTGGCATAACTACGGCATTTGATCCCGTTTTTTCCGGCGAATCCGTACAGGAACTAAAAACTGCATTTACCCCGATAAAAAGTATTGCAGCGAATTTTAATGAGGATTGTTTCATATTTTAAAAGTTTAGTCTAAAATATAAACATTAATTGAATTAAAAAAATAACAAGGGTTATTCAAGTAGTAAAAAAAGTAAGCAGTAGTAAAAAATATTACCGGTAGATAGTAAATCGTTTTCAAAATCTACAGTTCTTATATATAACCTCCTTACACCGCGACATAAATTAAAGGTTTAAATACAAATTAAATGGGATGCTATTTATTCAAAAGTATCCGAATAGGGATTGGGATGCCCAAATAAACCGCGGCGGATGTTTTCGCTAAATAATACATAATGAAAGATCCCCAATGGTATTTAGTACAAGAGTACCCAAATAAACCGGGGCTGATGTTTCGCTAATAATCCCGATGCATCGGGAGGTAAAATTTACAGGTCATGTATTTTCAAAGGGCGAACTTTTTTTTAAAGGGGGGCATAATTTATAGACCCTGTTTTGGCCCAGGCCCTCCCGATGAACCGGGACAGGCTTTCCCGAAAAATGCCGAAAGGTCGGCACAGGTCGGGATGTTACAAAAGGGCATTTTCATTTAGGTATGAAAAAATGAGAAATTCAATTCGTCCCGTTAGGGAGGATATGTGGGTAGAACAATAATGCTAAGGTAATTCGTTCCGTAGGAACGATATGTGAAATGGATTATGAGGTTTATACCAAAATTGGTTGAAACTGAAGTAAAGCACATACCAATCCTACGGATCGAAAAAACATATCCA
>JANOTW010000482.1:0-11479 GCA_031416575.1 Ferruginibacter sp. | reverse complement strand
CGATACTTTTGTTCACTTTGCTGCAACTCTTCCGTTCTTTCTAAAACACGTTGCTCCAGTATGGCATTCAATTGTTTGATATGCTCTTCTGATTTTTTCCGTTCGGTAATGTCGCGGGTTATTTTTGAAAAACCGATGATCGCTCCATCCCGTTTCAAAACGGTAGTAACCACATTCGCCCAAAAAAGGGTGCCATCTTTTTTTACCCTCCATCCTTCATTTTCGTAACGGCCTTCTTTTTTGGTAATTGCCAATTCATCCATAGGGAAATTATTTTCAATGGCTTCTTTTGTGTAAAAAACAGAAAAATGTTTTCCAATGATCTCCTTTTCAGCATACCCTTTAATTCTTTCCGCTCCTTCATTCCAACTGATTATATTGCCTTCCGGTGAAAGCATGATAATTGCATAATCGCACACTTCTCTTGTTAAAAGCCGGTATCGTTCCTCGCTTTCCTTCAACTCATCCTCCGCTTTCCTTTTTTCCGTAACATCCCTTACAAATCCAATAAATAAATAATCATCTTTTATTTTTACCGGTGAAACGGTGAATTCTACTATCAGGGTGGAATTGTTTTTTCGCAATACCGTCTGCAGTGTGGTTCTGTTTAGCACATGGCTCTCACCTGTTTTTAAAAAATTTTTCATTTCCGCGATATGCGCCTGGCGGTCTTCTTCCGGAACAATCAATTCATTTAACACTTTTCCCAATGCCTCTTCTTCCTTCCATCCAAGCATTTTTTCGGCGGCAGGGTTCCATTTTACCACATTTCCTTTACTGCTGATAACTATAACCGCATCGGGGGCGTTTTTATAAATTGTTTGTATCTGTTCCTCACTGTCCCTAAGTTCATTTTCTATTTTATTTCGACGCTCAATTTCTTTTTCCAGCGTTTTTTGAGACCGCACAACAAAATCCAAAGTAAAATGCCTGATAACATATAATACGGTTATCCAACTAATTACCCCCGTTAATAATTGCAATAAAGCATTTAACCGGTAAAGGGGAAACCAAAAAGAAACAGCATCTAAAAAATGGGTGGCACCGCTTGCAAGGATAAAAGCAGTGAAAAGAAAATATAATTTAAGAAACTCCGGATTTCTTTTGCGGGTAATGTATTTGATAATTATTACAGGAATGGTAAAATACGCGGACCATATCAACAGGTCACTAATAATATAAAGCCAGCCGTGAAATTCACTCCATTTACCAGAATGCCATTGCGGCGGCCAGTCGCCATATTCAAAAAGCTTTGTAAAAAATTCTATTACCTGGTTCATTGATAATTTTTATGCATCCTATTTAAAATTATTTAAAGTTTTTTATTAACCGCACTGGTTCTTTTACACTTTCCGCCAAAAGAAGCATTCAGGAAGCTCATTAATTAAGCGCCCTTACAACCCTTAAATTAAGTACTGGCGATAACGAAGGCAGATAAGCAGGACAGGGTACTCAACTATACTGCACAAGGGATAAAAACGTGATGAAAAATTTTTGTCCAGGCAGTGAAGCAATGAGCATCATCGTTGCATCGCTTGCCGACAGTATTTGTCGGCATCCCGATGTTACACTTGAATCGGGACTTGTACTTGATACCATTGGGCATCTTTAATTACGTTTTAAATTAATTGCTGAGCGTATTTTATTTGTTTATTGTGCAAAATAAATATCACTAATTTATCCCTTGCGCAGTATAATTTAAAAATCCGATAATATGGAAAGGCTGGTTTACTTTATAAAATTAAGATAGAATCAGGAAAGTATCGTAAAAACAGGGCAGGCGCATTAAAAACCGATTTCTGACAAAAGAAGCATGTTCTTAATCCCGAAGGCCCGCCTGAATGGAACGGGCAGGGATGAAATTATTATAGAAATGAATCATTCTTGATTTTTTAAAACCCCGGCGGAGTGATATTTCACCCCGCCGCAGCGGGTTTTAAAAACTTCATGTTCGTCCTGTTTCTGTAATCATGTCAGCCTTTCAGCCTTTAAAATTTTTATGCGCCTGCCCTGATCGTAAAAACTAAATTCCGGTATTTTCTTCTACCCATATATCGTCCCTAACGGGACGAACCAATAAACCTTAACTAAATGACATTGCCCAAAAGCGGAGGCCTTCTGCCTGTTCATTAACTATGCCTGATGAACCGCCCGGTATAACGCAATTAAAGTTCCCCAATGGTATTCAGTACAAGTCCCGATTCAAGTGTAACATCGGGATGCCGACAAATACTGTCGGCAAGCGATGCAACGATGTTGAGAAATGAAATATAGTTTGGACAAAAAAATGTATTGCGAAATCCCGGCCTGTGCCGGCCTTTCGGCATTATTTTCGGGAATGGCATGAAATTCTTCTGCCCGGACAACAAAAAAAATGGTTGCCTGAAAGTAATGAACAATGCTTTTAAAAAATAGCGATCTTTATTCCATGCTTCAGAATATTATTCATTACTTCCGGTTTAGGGCTGTTTACTATTAGCAAACGACAAAGCCATTACCGGGTATGTTTGGACCGGCTAAAGTAAATGTATTAAAATTAAATATTGAATTAAACAAACTAAAATAAAATAAAACGGATTAACGTAAAAAAAATGAAAAAGATTTTATTGGCGGCAATGATATTAATTAATATCCACACATTTGCCCAACACGATACAACAACTATTCCTCAAGCTGCAA
This sequence comes from Ferruginibacter sp., assembly GCA_031416575.1. Taxonomy (GTDB): domain Bacteria; phylum Bacteroidota; class Bacteroidia; order Chitinophagales; family Chitinophagaceae; genus Ferruginibacter. Next base: position 8,800 of record JANOTW010000482.1, on the reverse strand, counting down.
TTGATAATACAAACCCTTTAACTTTTAGCGGATATGTGGAAGCATATTATTCTTATGATTTCAATAAACCACAAAATAATACCAAAGCTGGTTTTTTATATAACCATACCAGGCACAATGAATTTAACGTAAACCTTGCTTTTGTCAAGGCCGTTTACAATGCTGATAAAATAAGGGGTACGTTGGCTATTGGCATTGGCACTTATATGAACGCAAACTATGCGGCAGAACCTGGAACATTAAAAAATATTTACGAAGCGAACGCAGGATTTAAGATCGGTAAGAAAAATCTGTGGGTTGATGCCGGCATATTTTCATCCCACATAGGATATGAAACCGCCGTGAGCAAAGATTGCTGGGCCCTTACCCGTGCCCTGGTTTCAGAAAATTCACCATATTTTGAAAGTGGTACGAGAATTAACTATACTAATAAAAATGGAAAATGGTTTTTTAGCGGTTTGCTCTTAAACGGCTGGCAAAGAATTACACGTGTTGACGGAAATTCAATGATGAGTTTCGGTACTCAAATTCAATACAAACCCTCATCATCAACAATTATAAATTACAGTACATTTATAGGAACGGATAAGCCCGACAGTGCAAGGTTACACCGGGTATATCATAATTTTTATGGCATCTTTCAGGTAAGTAAAAAATTAGGGATCATAGCGGGTTTTGATTTCGGCACTGAACAAAAAACAAAAGGGGGCAGCCAGGTTAATACATTTTATTCACCGGTGCTTGTTGCAAAATATTCAATTAATGATAAATGGGCGATTGCTGCCAGAGGCGAATATTACAGTGATGCGGATGGAGTGATTATTTCCACAGGGACAGCGAATGGATTTAAAACAACCGGAAGCTCACTTAATATTGATTACGCACCCGTAAGTAACGTTTTGGTAAGGGTTGAAGGAAGAGTGTTAAACAGTAAAGACAAAATTTTTTCTAAAGAGGGTTATATAAAAAAAAATAACGCCTTCTTTACAACATCCGTAGCTATAAGTTTTTGATCTACTGTTTTTGACATTCACCAGCACTTTTACAATTTAATCAGATTGTTGTTTTGCTCATAAGTAATCTTGGTCCATGGGCTGTGTTTTTAAACATTGTGTAAATTTCAGGACTCTTTTATACAACTCTTTTATTACCTACGTTTTTATACTTTCAGCATAAGTAGCAATTTTCACTAATTTACCCGTTGCGTAGTATAACTATTCAACCCTGGAGATTAATCGGTATAAAAACTGCAAGTGTACAACCATGTTTTATACACCCGCAGTTAACGCAAAAAAAAGAAATTAAAAAATAGAAAACGAATTGCCCGTTAATACACACCTTAAATCAGAATGCTTCCTGGCCTGTATAAGCAGCAATCATGAGATCGCTAAAAAAGTAATTCGTAAAACAGCAATTAAATATTCCCCTGAAAATGCCGCGATAGAGATAAGTGTTTTCCAAAAGAATAATTCAGTTGAATTTACAGTTAGGGATTCCGGAAACGGGATTGATGAAAAATACCTTCCCAAAATATTCGACCGGTATTATAAAGTTCCGGGTACGCATGAACGCAGTGGCACGGGGCTTGGGCTTGCCATATCCAGGGAATTTATTGAATCGCAGCACGGCGTCATTTGGGCAAAGAGTTATTATTGGGGAAGGAAGTATTTTTGGTTTCTCTTTGGCTGCGAAATAATGATGATGATTTATATGCAATAACATGGTTTTTCAAAAGAGGCCCATAAATACTTTGGCCCAATTCATACTTCGGCTTCCCTCTTTTCAAATACTTGCTGCAAAATAAAATGATGGTTTACTCAGTTCTATGCATCTGGTTAAGAACTCCTTACCAATTTCTTAAATGAAAGGCATATTCGTAAATTGAAATTACTGCTATTGGCTCAAATGTACAAGAGTATCCAAATAAACCGGGGCTGATGTTTTACTGATTACAACGTGGGTAAAGTTTACAGGTCATTTATTTTCAAAGGGCGAACTGTTTTTCAAAGAGGGGTGTAATTTGAAGGCCCTGTCTTGCCCCCCCGGCCCGCTGTTTAGCGGAGAGGTCTACTGCCAGTTTATTAACTGCGCCTAAAGAATCGCTTATTATATAACGCAATTAAAGTTCCCCAATGGTATTCAGTACAAGAGGGCGATGCAACGATGCCGCCATGAAATTCTTTTGCCCGGACAACAAATATAAATATGGTTGTATGGAATTGCAGCCCTGGAAAATAAAAAGAAAAATCACATTTAATTTACGAAGTAGCCAGGATTTCTGAAGTTAGGTAAAGTTCAATTGTAGTTTACAATAAAACCAGCGCTTTACGCTGATTCTTAAAAGGAGTTATGCTTTGGGGAAAAAGTTCTACATAAAGCATCTTGTTTTATTATTGAAACTTTTACATACCAGTAGAATCAACCTTTAAAATACCTTTAAAAAATGAGGCACAAATATTTCATTACGTTGAAGCTAAGAATAACAAAAATGTAATACCGGCCCTGACAGTTACCAATTTTTTAAGCCTCTGCCTGGCTGGCTGATCAATATGACAAGTAAATTAATTCTAAAACGGGCTGGAAAGTTTGTGCTGTACATGCTATTATTTGTACTGGTGTTGGTGGTTGCTGCCTTTATTTTCATTAATACTTCTTATGGAAAAAAAACAGTGAGGAACCGGGTACAAGCTTTTTTGGAAAACAAACTCCAAACTAAGGTTCGGATTGGCAGTGTTGATTATCGCTTGCCCAAATGGATTGAAATAGCCGGTGTTTACATAGAAGACCAGAAAAAGGATACATTGCTATATGGGGAAAGATTAGCTGTTGACCTTAACATGATAAAGCTAATACAGGGCGGGGTGTATATCAGAAAAGTGGAATTAAAGAACATACAAGCGCATGTTAACCGCACATCCTCCGATTCGGTTTTTAATTATCAATTTATTATGGATGCGTTTGCCGGGAAGGATCCTGCTGCCAATACAGTAAAAGATACCGCAGCTTTGGAACTTACCTTACAACAATTACTGCTGGATGATGTTTCACTAAAATTTAATGATGCATATAGCGGTAGTTATTTTAGTGCCGGCATAAAAAACGTTGACCTGACAATGAACAAATTTCAACCCGACAGGTTTCGGTTTGATATTGATAAACTTAATGCCGGCAGTTTGGATTTCGTGATGGTTTCCGATAAGGCAAGTACCGCGGCGAAAATCGCTGATAGCTCAACAGCGGTTGTGTATGCCTTGTTGCTGAATGCCAATGAATTTAATTTTAAAAATGTAAATGTTTCGGTACAGGATAAAATTACGGGGATGCAGTATTCAAACCGTCTTCATTATTTTGGTGGCAGAAAATTGCATGTCAACCTGAATGATTTGGAATTGAGTATTGACTCATTGCGCCTGGATAGTTCACAAATAAAATTCGTAGCTGCCAAGCCTCCTTTAGTTAAATCAACCGATACCATTACTCCCGCATGGAAAGTAATTGCAAAAAATGTATCGCTAAAAAATAATCAGTTTCAGTTTGATGATAATGCAATGCCTGCGAAAGAAGGCCTGGATGTAGCGCATCTCTTTGCAAAGCATATTTCCCTGAATGCACAAAAGGTTTTTTATTCATTGGATAGTATTACAGCATTGATAAATCAACTTACGTTTAAGGAAAAGAGTGGTTTTAATATTGATACCGCTCATGTCGGTATTCTTTTTACCAATAACGAAATAAGGGCTTCCGGACTTTTTGTAAAAACCCCGCAAAGCCTGATACAAAATAATGTGCAAATAAAATTTGATGGCCTGGCACATTTAACTACTCATCCACAAACCACTTATGTAAATGCCAAACTACTGAACAGCGTCATAGCGGTTAATGATTTATATACACTGTTGCCTTTTATAAAGAAATCGTTGCCACCGGAAAAATTTCGTAATAACAAGATCCGCCTGAATACCGAACTAAGGGGAAGCCTGCAACAATTATATATTCCTTATTTGCAAATGTGGGGCCTTAGCGGAACGGTGATCAATGCAAAGGCGATTCTATACAATATTGCTGATCCTAAAAAACTGGGGTATGATATAACCGTGTTTAACAGTACAATTCCCAAAGCAGACTTGTTGAAATTTATTCCTCAAAAAAATAAAGATGCTATCGCAAAATTGCCACCAGTTATTAATATCGGCACGAGGCTGAAAGGCGATATGAATAAAACCCTCGCCTGGATTGATATAAAAAGCAACACACTGCTATTTTCCGGCACGGCAGCTTTAAAAAATATCAGTGATCCTAAAAGGCTTGGATACAACCTGGTGATAAACAAAAGCAGGGTTGAAAAGAAATTTATAACCGCGATGGTGGATGAAAAATTATTAACAACTTCTATCGAGTTGCCCGAAGTAATTATAGCTACCGGTACATTAAAAGGGGATATGAATAATGTATCGCCCAATTTAAAACTGGGCGGCAGCTATGGCGATATATTCGCAAAGGGTTATGTCCGCAATTTTAAAAATCAGGAAGCCGCCACCTACGATTTGCAGATGCGTACCAGCAATTTTGCGTTGGGTAAATTGTTGAAGCAGGATACCCTGCTGGGAAATATAACTTTATCTGCTACCGCTAAAGGAAAGGGATTTAATTATAAAACCATGCGAAGCGGCATAAAGGGAAATATTGCCAGTGTAAATCTTAACAAATACAACTATAAAAACATACAGGTAAACGCCCTTTTAAATGCCGGCGATATTGAAAGCAACGGAAGTGTGAATGACAGTAGTTTGCAAATGCAATACACCGCCACCGCAAATGTAAGCGGCCAATATCCTAAGGTGGAAGCCACTATTGCCGTAGATACTATTCAGCTAAAAAATCTTAATTTATATAAAGACACGCTTAACCTTTCACTAAATGCAATTATAAAAGCAAATAATTTGGAACCCCGCAACCTGGATGTGTATGCGCTAATAGATTCGGGCCGGGTATTTATTAAAAATAAAAATTACCGGATTGATTCCATTGTAGCCAAAGGGGTTTCGGTGAATGGTGTGAATGATATTAGTTTGCAATCGCCTTTTGTGGATGCTACTGCTACCGGGGCGTTTGACTATGATAAAATCGGATCATCGCTGTTACAATATATTAACCACTATTATACCATTAATGATTCAGCATTCAAAAAAAATGATAATACGGTGCAGCAAATCGTATTTAACGGTGTAATAAAAAAGCATCCGCTTGTTACTGACCTGGTTCCGGGGCTTACAACTTATGAGAACATAACCATAAAAGGAAATTATGCTTCACAACTGGGCGATAGTGCATTACAGCTTAGCATTAACACTCCTTATATTGAATATCAAACAGACAATGTAAGCAATGGCAAACTTGATATCGGCGCAGCCAATGACCAACTTAAATATTCAGCCGATTTTGAAAACCTTCAATTTGGAAGCAATATATTATACAGCACTTCATTGCGTGGCAATATAGCCAACGATACCATTTCATTGATTGCCGCTACCAACGATCAAAAAAAAGTTACGCGTTACATCATCGGTGGTACATTGCTTGCGAAGGAAAAAAACTTTTCGTTTTCATTAAGCGACAGCCTGCTGTTGAATTATGAAAAATGGAATGTGGCCCCAAACAATCACATAGGTTATTCCCCACAGGGCATGCTGGTAACAAATTTTTTATTAAGCAATGATTCGGCGAAAATATCAGCGGCCAGCCAGCAGGATATTCCCAACAGCCCCATTGATATTACCATACAAAATTTCGACATCAGGGATATTACCAGCGCCCTGAACAATGACACCTTAATGGCATCCGGTTTAATTGACGCTAAAATCATGGTAAGCGAATTTGATAAAAAGCTCCCGGCATTTACCGGAACCGCTTCCATCAGAAAACTGGAAGTAATGCAACAGCCGGTTGGCTACCTGCAATTATCTACGCGAAAAGTGGATGACAATACGATCCGTGCAACCCTTGACCTGACAGAAAATGGCAACCAGGTAAATGCGAAAGGTGATTATTTTTTAAACAATGAACAGCAACAATTTGACGCCTCTCTTGATATTAAAAAATTGCAGATGGCTACACTGCAGGGTTTCACCAAAGGAAGCATGAGCAGGGCTTCGGGCAGCCTGAACGGGGTAATTGCCTTAAAAGGGAAATTCGTGCAGCCGGAATGGAAAGGGGAATTGAATTTTGATACTGTCAAATTCACACTTACCCAATTTGCAACCACTTATAATATGGATAAACAAAAGATATCACTTGATTATCCCGCCATCACCTTCAAGCAATTTACAATCAGGGATTCTTTGGCTCATCCATTTATTATTGATGGTAACCTTCGTGCAACTACGCTTACGGAATACGATCTTGACCTTGATCTTAATTCAAGGGATTTCATATTGATCAATGCGCCGAAGGCGATCAATAACCAGGTATATGGTTATGCCGGCATTGATGCGAATGTATCTATCACGGGCAACACGATTAGCCCAACGGTTGAGGGGGATATTTACCTCAATGATAAAAGCGATATAACATTGGTATTGCCTGAAAAAAATATTGATAAGGACGCAGCCAAACCGGTGGTGAGATTTATAGACAGGGATACGTTTGCGCTACCGGAGCTGGTGGCCTTTAAACCGGAAGTAGAACCCAAAGTAGCCTTTGCGCAATTTCTAAATTATAACCTGAATATCCAGGTGGGCAAACAGGCAGCGCTCACCATTATCATTGACCCTTCTACCGGTGATGAACTAAAAGTACAGGGCGATGCACAGTTGAATGCAGGCGTTGAACCTGGTGGGAATATCGTAATAGCGGGCACCTACCTGCTAAACAGTGGTTATTATGTATTGAATTACCAGTTCTTGAAAAAGCGATTTAATTTACTGCAGGGAAGCACTATTTATTTTGGCGGGCCTCCCTTGGATGCACAAATAAACATCAGGGCTGAATATATTGCCAATACATCCCCCAAGGATTTATTGGGAAATGAAGTAGGCTCAATAGATCCAAGGATCGCCAATTCCTTTAAACAGAAAATTCCTTTTAGGGTTATATTGTTTTTAAAGGGGTCATTAAAAAAAACCGATATAAGTTTTGATATCCAATTGCCTGAAGAAGGCGCCATCGGCAGTGAGCTAAGAACGACTATCGAAAATAAACTGGTGCAGTTAAGGGGTGATGCCGCAAGTACTAATAAACAGGTATTCGCTTTACTGGCATTGGGCCGTTTTGTGGGTGAGCAGAGCACCGACTTTTTTAAAGGCAATAGCAACGGAGGCGGCTTTTCCAGCATTGCAAGGGAAAGTGTCAGTAAATTTTTATCGGCCGCATTGGACCAGATAGCTTCCGATCTTTTTAAAGGGATCAATGTGGACCTCAACCTGAACTCCTATCAGGATTTCACTACCAGTGACGGAACCCAAAAAACCGATTTGAATGTGGAAGTTTCAAAAAACTTTCTAAATGACCGGTTAAGCGTAACCGTAGGTAAAAATTTTGGTATCGAAGGCCAGGATGGTTCGGCGAAAGCGGCCCAACAAAAAGGGAGCCGTTTTTTGCCCGATGTAACAGTGAACTATAAACTGTCAACTGATGGAAAATACATGGTGAGGGCTTACAACAAGAATCAGTTTGAGGTAATACTGGATGGATATGTGGTGGAAACCGGATTGGCATTTATTGTTACCATGGATTATGATAAGTTCAAGGAATTATTCATGAAAAAGAAAAAAGAAGACCAGTGATCTGTTATACTGCGCAAGGGATAAATCAGTGATATTTTGTTTGGTTCAATAAAAAAAATAAAACAGGTTGCCCCCATCCCCTAAAGGGGTAAAAATTGTTAATTTAAAACGCAATTAAAGATCCCCAATGGTATGCGGTACAAGAGGGCGATGCAACGATGATGGACATTGCTTTCCTGCCTGGACAAAAAATCTTATTCACGTTTTTATCCGTTGTGCAGTATAGTATAGTATAGTACAATTTATAAGTTTGAGGTAACCCGGTTATAGATGTCAGGGATCAATTTAATACCATAAGATTTTTTTTAATCCACCTATTTAAAGTGTAAATAAGTATATTCAATTTGGGTTTTAAAAACAAGGCAGGTGAATGTGCTAAAAAAATAATGGGCAGGAATGTTTTCGGATTATTGAATTGAATGATTACGGGAACATACCGGATCCTGATTTTCAATATGCAAAAGAACAAATTTTCTTTGTACAGCATAGAGGTAATGCTATACTTCGCAACGGATAAAAACGTGAAGAAATTTTTTTGTCCAGGCTGTGAAGCAATGGGCAGCATCGTTGCATCGCCCTCTTGTACCGCATACCATTGGGGATATTTAATTGCGTTTTAAACTAACAATTATCACCCCTTCAGGGGATGGGGGTAGGCTATTTTATTTGGTTATCAAACAAAACAAAATTCACTAATTTACCCGTTGTGCAGTATAACAGCAATTCCCAACAATTTCAAACAAGGATGATCTGTATCTTCGGACTGTCTGCTATGACGTTGCCTGATGGTACAAATATCCAGTTCCATATTCTGAAAGATATGGTGGTCTTTCAGGCGGGAAATTATTTTTTCAATTCGACCCGGAGATTTAAAGGAAGTGGTGAATGCTGAGAGGCAAAATGCCATACTACTATAAAAATGGAGTAAGTTTAACTGGAAAAAAATGAGTCCGTCAGAAAGTCATTCTGCTGAGCAGATAGTGGAAGTTGAAAAAGCTGGTGAGTTGCAATTATACTCT
>JANOTW010000481.1:0-11819 GCA_031416575.1 Ferruginibacter sp. | reverse complement strand
CTATTTTGTAGGTTCTCAGTTCCTGCAAAAAAGTTTCCATGTCTTTAAGCTGGTCATTTTCGATACCCCGGCTATATATAGCGATTTTCATATTAAGTTTTAAATCTAAAAAATTGCTGGTAAGATGGTATTTATTTATTTTTAAAAGAAATACCCGTTCCTTGCTGCCATCTATTTCTTTTTATGGAACTTAAATATAGGAAAGTATGATTAGAATTCACTTGTAACATCGGGTGCATCCCAAATTATCGCTTCCTTTTCGTAACAGTGGCCCGGTGAGGACACCGACCACGGCGGTCTGCCCTGGCTGGTGACTCCACCAGCCGGCAACAATTTGGGATTCACCCGTAACATCCGTTGCAATACTCATTTGCTTTCAAAAAAGAACATGCTATTGCTTAATTGATTAAAACTGTACTCAAGCCTAAGTTTCATGTCGTACAAAGTAAGAATATCAATACCGAACCCACCAGTGTATAAAAACCGGTTATTCAGATAGGTATCAAACTTTTTTTTATTGTAAGCAAAACCTATGTCCGCATAAGTTTTGGCAAATATTGAAAAAGGCAGCGTGGGAATTATCCTCGATTTAAAAGGCATGGGAATTGTGAAGGAAAATAGTTTCTTTTTTAGTGTGGATTTAATAATACCAAAGGCAACCCCATCAATGACGGAATACTCAAGGCCCCTTAAATTGGCATCGCCGTAACCTATTGCCTTTTGATTGATATAGGGCTGATTGAAAGGCAACTTGATATTTCCTATAAATTGCAAACTGGTAAACCAATTTTTGGGATGGGCCCAATATTTATTATAGCCGCCATCAATTGAAAAAAGATTTGTGCCTCCTGTAATGCCAAGCCCTCTTTTAGTTAAAGTAAGATAGCTGGTTACCCCCTTTAAAGGATAATCAACATTATTTACACTGGTAAATTGGTAAGTGTATGACAGATCAATTAATCCCTTTGTGGTAGTATTGGTATTAAAATAATTAGGATTGTAAGCAGTGGATATAACTGAATCACTTACGGTGAGCCTTGAATAAATTAAATTAAACTGGTGCCTGGATAAAATGCCTTTTTGTAATCGTAAACTTAAGTTCAGGTAAACATTTTTTTTGACGAAATCCTTGTTATTGTAAAATAAAATTTTATTATCAGAAGATGTTTTATAGGCTATTTCCCTGTTTTGAGAATAACCGCCCCCTATACCAAAACCCTGTGTTAACGACCTGTTGCTATAAGGCTGAGAATAAGAAAAAGCGATATTTTTCGTATAACCATTAATTAGAAAAAGGCGAAGGGGGTCTCTTCTGCCACTAATATTATAGTGTACAAATTTTATCCCATAATTTACCCTTGATAAATCGCCTTTGTATTTAACCAGCCACTCATTGAAACTTCGGTCAACCACTTGAAACTGTGGTGCAGGGAAAAGGTACCACCTTTCTTTTACGGTTACAATAACATTTATTTCATATGCGGAAATCATTGCAAGGTCCACTTTTACTTCATGAAATAATGTAGAATTGTAAACCTGCTGACGAGCCAGTTGAAAAGCTTCATTCAATGTTCCAATTATTATGGAGTCCCCGGGTTTAAATTGTATTTCCCTGAGAATCATATAGTCCTTTGTTATTTGGTTACCCTTTATAATAATTTCCCGAACTACCAGTTTAGCTGAAGAGTCTATGGAGGCCAGTGGTAATTTGGAAACAGGCTGCATTGATACTTCTACATTTTGTGCGGCGGCATTAGCGGCGATAAACACTAAAAAAAAACTATAATATATTTTTTTTAAAAAACTCATTACTACAACACTTAACCTACACACCAGGCTTTTAAAATTAATTTATATAAAAGTAGAAACAGTTTCCGGAAAGACATTACATGGACTAAATATCAAGGTAACTCATTAAATGACGATAATTACTATGTATTTCGTTTTCAAATTTTTCATCTCCAAAATAGTAAATAATATCATACTCGTACCTTTCAAAAGCGGATACGATGGCAGCTATTTCCTTCTTGTTAAGATGCAGTGAAACGGTGAGCAAACCTGTATCAGGCTGTACGGTGGTATTGAGATGAAGAACCGTAGCATCATTACTCTCTACGATCCGGCTGATTTCGGAAATGGCGAATTGTGTACGTTCCATTTCCAGTACGATGATGCCGCCAATCTCATTGGCGCCTGAAAAATCACCTAAAGTTTTTAAGAGATCGGTAACTGTGATAACGCCTACCAATTCTTTTTCCTCATTGGTTACCGGTACAATAGAAGTTTCAAACTCGGTACTGCATTTCACCGCATTCAGAAAATGTTCATTTTCTTTCACGGAAGCAGCGATTAAATTTTCCTGTAAAAATTCGATGGTGCCTTTTGTTTCTTCCACATCCAACAGATCTTCTTCACTGATCAAGCCAAGGAATTTGTCTTCCGATACCACCGGCAAATGGGTAACCCGGTAATCATTAATCAACTGCAATGCCTTACTAACGCTGTCCTGCAATTGAAGCCGGGGTATATTGTTATTGATGAGTTCCGCTGTAAGCATGTAAACTGTTTGAGATGAATGGTGTATCCAAAAATTAAACCAACCAGGGGGTTTTAACGAATAAAGACAACGAATATTATCAAACTGTTGCAGCAGGTGTCTTCTGTTTGGCTAAAAATACGGATAATACGCTGTTAAACTCTTCCGGCACTTCCATCATGGGGGCATGGCCACATTTATCTACAAAGTGCAATTCACTATTCGGAATAAGCCGGTTAAATTCTTTGCCTACAAATGGTGGGGTAATGGTATCATTATTTCCCCAAATCAAACAGGTGGGTTGTTTTATTTCATTTAGTTCTTCACCCAGGTTATTGCGGATGGCGCTTTTGGCCAATGCGATTATTTTGATCACTTTAAGCCGGTTGTTGGTAATTTCAAACACCTCATTTACCAATTCCTCTGTTGCCATGGCAGGGTCATAAAAAGTAAGTTCAGTTTTTTTACGGATATAATCCCTATCACCACGTTTAGGATAAGTGTCGCCCATGCCATTTTCAAATAAGCCGGAACTGCCGGTTAATATGAGCGTTTTTATGCGATCAGGATTTTTTAAGATATGTAGCAAAGCCACATGCCCGCCCAAAGAATTACCCAACAAATGAATATTATTATAATTACGGTGCTCAATAAATTTTTGAACAAATTTTTGAAGGCCCCCAACCGAAGTATGCAACAAGTCAAGTTCCAGCAAAGGGAGCATGGGCACAATCACCCGGTATGTTTGTTTAAAATGCTCTATCAGTGGCATGAAATTGCTCAATGCCCCAAATAAACCATGGAGCAACATAAGCGGTTCACCCTGGCCTTCTTCTATGTATTTGAACTTTCCGTCTTGTTTGATTTTGTAACTCATTCTGCTGGAACTAATAATAAATTCGGGTCAATAACTGGTTGCTAAAGTAAGTAATCGGGATAAAATTACATTAAATAAAATAATGCCTCGAATTTACTGTGGAATTTTGTTGGATACACCACCAAAAAATACTTCCAGTTGGGTAAATGTATCTTTAAAAATGGGAATCAGTTTGCCCAATCCATCTATCACTTTTGGTCCAAGTGGCTGAACGATTGAATAGGTTTGCGATGCATCAATGGTAGCTTTTTCAAATACCTTCATTTTACCGGCATAAAATAAAAACACACTAAAGATAATCGTGTATAATGCAGCATAGAGTAGCATTCCCCCTAAACGGTTTGCCCATCCCAGCAATACCAGTTCAAAGGTTTTTTCGATGAGTTTACCGCCCAGGTGAACTAAAAAGACTACCAGAAAAAAAACCAGCATAAAGGAAATAACCGGTAGCCATTTTGAAGATACACTTACATTATGCTGCAAATACACCGCAACTGCCGCGGATAATTTTAAAGCAGCGGCAAGACCGATGATTAATGCGATGATTGAAAACAACGCGATGATCAATCCCTTCTGATAGCCATTTACAATGGCAAAGATCATTGCAATGACAAAAATAATATCAATCATATACCGCAGATAATTATTAATAAATTTAAATAGTGCATGGCTAATAAAAATCATTTTTTACCCGGCACGACCGCATTGGTCATCATCGTTGTGTTATGCAAATCCCGAATATCGGGACTCCCTTGTACCGCATACCATTGGGGATCTTTAATTGTGTTTTAGAATAAATTCGTGTAATTATTAAAATCAGAAATCAGGCATCATCATTTTATTTGCTTAATAATTCCTTCACGATATTACTGATGGTTTTTCCATCTGCCAGGCCCGCTAACTGCTTACTGGCTACACCCATTACTTTACCCATATCCGCAGCGGAAGATGCCCCGGTTTCGGCAATTATTTTTGCAACGGCTGCTTTTATTTCGGCTTCGCTTAATTGTTTGGGAAGAAACCTTTCTATTACCTCCATCTCTTCTTTTTCTTTAATCGCCAAATCAGCCCGGCCCTGTTTTTCAAATATTTCAAGCGAGTCCCTTCTTTGTTTCATCATCTTCTGTAAAAACTTTTGCTCGGTTGCTTCGTCTATTTCACCTCCGGCCCCCGGTTCCGTTTTTGCTTTGATGATTTCCGCTTTAATGGCACGCAAGCTGCGTAACATGCTTTCATTTTTTGCCTTCATGGCGTCTTTCATTTCAGCCATTATTTGTTGTTCTAAACCCATACGTGAAGTTTTTATGATTTTTAAGATATCCTACCCTGCCTGCTTTTACAATTATTTACCTTATTAACATTAATTATATACCAACTTACTTGTATTTACTTTTTAAACTGTATTTACTTTTGTTCTTTCAACTGCATGGATTTGAATTTATCAAAAAACTCTTTGGCGAATTTTTTCATATCGTCGCTTAGCTCCTGTTGTTGTGTGGCCCGCTTAAATGTATCCGCCATGGTCATCAGCATCTGGTAATAAAAATCGGCCATTTCATCCATCATCATGTCCTTTGTCCAAAGGTCAATACGCAGGGCGGTTTTATCAGCGCCATCCCAAAACGCAATGCACATGGCTTTGGCCTTTTGGGCCATATCTGCCGTGCTGTCGGTAGCCGTCCAGCTTATTTGTTCAGGTACTTTATTCGGGTCTAATAATACGTCAATTTTTATGGTAGATCGGTTCATATTTTGTTTAGCTGATTTGCTAATTATCTGATTTGTTAATTTACGAACGCAAAGGTAATATCTTTATGATAGAATCTGGAAGGAGGAAAATGTTGGAAAGTTTTAAAAGTATATAAGGTATAATAAAGTCTGAATTCCTTATCAGCCTCAGAATTAGGTGCAAACATTTTTTATTTTTATGTCCCGGGCTTTTTTTGTTGTCCGGGCAGAAGTATTTCATGGCATCATCGTTGTGTTATGCAAATCCCGAATATCGGGACTCCCTTGTACCGCATACCATTGGGGATCTTTTCCCTCCCGAAGCATCGCATTGGCCCCGAAGCATCGGGATAATTAGCGAATAACAGCCCTGCGGCTTATATGGGTACTCTTGTACTGTTGAATGAATAGCAACGCTTTCAATTTGCGAATAACCTTTCCCACCATAATTCATCGGTTTTATTTTTTTCTACTATTAACTTACCCATTTTTATTAATTCACTCCGTTTGTTTTCATCCTTAAATACCAGCATCATTTTATCAGCAATGTCTTCAAAATTTTCAGCGTCCACGTATAACGCCGCATCACCGCATGTTGCAATTAAAGCTCCTGCAGGGCTGGTTATAACAGGCACACCACATTGCATGGCCTGTAATGCAGGCAGGGCCATGCCTGCATAAAGTGAAGGATACACGAAAGCATAAGCCGCGGCGGTAATTTTAGCCAAATCCTTTTCAGGCAGATCCAGTAATACCTTTACTTCCTTCCGGTATTTATATGTTTTAAAATTTTCAATAAAAGGATCATTCGCTGAAACAGCTTTGGCGGTAATAATTAATTGCATATTACTCTTTTGCCTTTTTTTAAAAAAAGAAAATGCTTTTAACAAATTCACCAGGTGATGCCGTGGATGAATATCGCCGCTGAATAAATAATATTCTTTTCCTTCCGCAAACTTTTCTTTCACCGCTTCTTTTTCTTTCCAGTCAATGGGTTGGTAAAAATCTCCAGCCATCAATGAAAGCGTATGTATTTTTTGTTTATCAATTGAATAATGTTGTTCAATTTCTTTTGTTATAAAATCAGAAACGGTTACAATAACCCTTGCCTTGTTTAAAAAAGCAGGCATATTTTTTTTCAAGAACCTCAGTTGTTTTTTTTGAAAAAATTGTGGAAAATGTAAAAAGGACAAATCGCTGATAACAAGGCATTGTGGCAACCTGGTGCGTAACGAGCAAACACCACCTGTGTGGATAAGCACGTCAGCATTGTATTTGAGGGCAATAGCGGGAAGGGTGTAATTAAGCCAGAGCTTCCACATCAAAGCATTTTTTGCTTTTGGATAGGAAACTACCTGAATGATATTGTTTGAAGTAATTAGCTGCTCAACAGGAGTAGCCGGCATTATGAAAATGAATTGATGCTGATGTTTGGATGCTGCGAGGTTTGCGAAATAATCATCAAAAAAATTACCGCCTGCAAATGGAATAAAGCGGGTTGAATTTATAACGATGATCATTCCACCAAAAAAATTTATTTAAACTATAAAAAAAATTGACAGAGATACCGCCATCCCCAAAAAGGAAAAACAGGCGCTGTATTAAATTCGTGTAATTCGTGTTTTGTAATTCGTGCAATAAAAATAAAAACCTATTTAAGCACTTTCATCTTTACGGTTTCAATTCTTGTTTCGGTTACATTTAAAATATCAAACTGATAATTGCCTATTGTAAAGGTTTCTTTTTGTTTAGGTATTTCATCGCGGTATTGAATGATAAAGCCGCTAAGTGTTTCCGTTTCCTCGCTGTCAGGAAATTCTAAATTATATTTTTCAGTAATGTAGTCCAGCTTCAGCCTGCCGCTGAAAATAAATTCATGGGTTGCTAATTGTTTTTCCACGAATTCTTCGGCGGTATCATATTCATCTTTTATATCCCCAAAAATTTCTTCCAGCAGATCTTCCATTGTTACAATACCGGCGGTTCCTCCAAATTCATCCACCACCCAGGCAATGCTTTTTCTTTCTTTGCTAAACTTAGTCATTAAATCCGTAGCGCTCATGCTTTCGGGAATGGTAGGTATGGGCAGCAGGACAGCATGGATATCAAGCGGGTTTTTAAACAGGTCTAACTGGTGTACATAACCTACGATATTATCAATATTCTTATCAAATACTACCAGCTTGCTCAGCTTGGTATGTATGAACTTGTCTTTAACGGTTTCAATATTCGTCCTTATATCCACCCCGTCAATTTCTTTCCTCGGTATCAGGCATTCCCTTATTTTTTTTTCACTTAAGGAGAGGGCGTTTTCAAATAATTCTTTATTGATTTCGGTAGTATCCTCTTCATCGTGGTTTTTACTTTGTTGAATAAAATGTTCCAGGTCAATTTTTGTGAATACGTCCTTTTTTTCGTTCAGTTTTACATTAAAAATATATTTCAGTATCCATTCGGCGATATCCACAAATAATGATGCAATGCCTGAAAAGGCGGTGAAAAATAATTGTGTGATATAGGTAATAAAGCCACTGCTTAGGATGGTCTCATTTTTTGCCCTGAAATAAGCCTTGAAAATGAATTCGAAAAAGAGCAGGCAAAAGGTGGAAACAATTGTTTCGATGATGAGGTGCAAATAGGGGTTTGTAATATCCCAGCTAAAATTACCAATTTGATTATGCCAAACCCCCGACATGAAGCTACTCCAGAATAAGCCATATATTACTAATATGACATTGAAGGCAATTAGGGATGTGCCAATAAACCGGGCGGGTTTGTCGGCATATTCGCCCCAGATCTTCCCGCTGTAAGTGCCCTGTTTTTTTCTTAACTCAATCGATAGTTTATTGGCGGAAACAAAAGCTATCTCCACTCCTGATAAAAAACCAATCAGGATTAAAGAAATAAGTATGGCGAAAAGCGCTATCCAGTCCATATGGTAAAAGTAATGAAGATCATTGATTTTCTTCCCATAAACTAATTATTGCCGTATAAAATCATTTACAATAACGGTGGCTTCATTACAGGCTTTTTGCAGGTCATCATTTACAATCAGTTTATCAAAATGATCCTTAAAAGATATTTCATAGGCGGCCTTATTGATCCTGGCAGACAAGGATTCGGAGGTTTCCGTACCACGGCCTTCCAACCTTTTCTTTAACTCACCCACAGATGGAGGTTCTATAAACAAAGTAATAGACGATTGGGGGTATTGCTGTTTTACATGTATGGCCCCTTTTACATCAATATCCAAAACAGGTATTTTTTGCTCATCCCAAATACGTTGTAATTCACTTTTTAATGTGCCATAATATTTCCCTTCATACACCATTTCCCATTCCACGAATTCGTTGTGCCGTATCTTTTTTTTAAAGTCATTTTCGCTGATAAAGTAGTAATCCATCCCGTTTTTTTCTATGCCTCTTGCCTGCCTGGTAGCAGCGGATATGGAAAAAGCCAGTTGGGGAAAGGTTTTCATCAGATGGCGGGTGATGGAAGTTTTCCCTGATCCGGATGGGGCGGTGATGATGATGATTTTATTTTGAACAGGCATGTGCAAAGAAAAGAAAGAAAAGCCAAAAGATGGTCAATTCATAGTTGGGTTGATAGTTGATGGTTCATGGTTAATAGTTCATAGCAGCAGTATTAATTATCACAGGTGCCATTTATACTGCACAAGGGATAAAAACGTGAGGAAAAATTTTTGTCCTGGCAGTGAAGCTATGTGCATCATCGTTGCATCGCCCTCTTGTACTTAATACCATTGGGCAACTTTAATTGCGTTTTAAATTAATTCCTGAGTGTATATTATCGGGTTATCGCACAAAATAAATATCACCAATTTATCCCTTGCGCAGTATAGCAACGAAAATTAACTATTGACCAAAGTATCAGGCTCTTTTTTCCATGAACCATAGACCATCAACCATCAACCATCAACTGATCCTCTTTATCTCAGCTCCCAGCGCCTGTAACCGGGTATCTATATTTTGATAGCCCCTGTCAATCTGTTCAATATTTTGAATCGTGCTTTTTCCTTCGGCACTCAAAGCAGCTATCAGCAAGGCTACACCGGCACGTATATCCGGGCTGCTCATGGTTATCCCTCTTAATTTTTGTTGCCTTTCCATGCCAATTACCACCGCACGATGGGGATCGCATAAGATGATTTGTGCGCCCATATCAATCAGTTTATCTACAAAAAACAAGCGGCTTTCAAACATTTTCTGGTGTATGAGCACGCTCCCTTTTGCCTGTGTAGCGGTTACTAAAACGATGCTTAGCAGATCAGGTGTAAAGCCCGGCCAGGGATGATCGTAAATTGTGAGCACACCTCCATCCATATATTTTTGAATTTCATACAGCTCCTGCGCCGGTATATGAATATCATCTCCCGGAAAATTCATTTGTATGCCGAGTTGCTGAAATTTTTCGGGAATTACACCCAAATGTTCTAACCCTGCGTTTTTAATGATAATATCACTTTGGGTCATAGCCGCCAGCCCGATAAAACTGCCTACTTCAATCATATCGGGTAAAATGCGGTGATGGGTGCCCCCCAAATAATCAACCCCTGTAATAGTTAGCATATTGCTTCCGGTACCGCTTATTTTGGCACCCATCCGGTTGAGCATTTTGCAGAGTTGCTGCAGGTAGGGTTCACATGCCGCATTATAAATAGTGGTGGTGCCGGACGCCATTACAGACGCCATTAAAATATTCGCCGTACCAGTTACACTTGGTTCATCTAATAAAATATTCGTTCCCCGTAGTTCTTTAGCGGCTAAATAAAAAAAGCCATCGGGATGGTATTGAAACGAAGCGCCCAATTTTTCAAAACCTGTGATATGTGTATCTAATCTCCTGCGGCCGATTTTGTCGCCCCCGGGTTTGGGGATATAAGCTTTTTTAAAACGCGACAACATGGGCCCTGCCAGCATCACCGAACCCCTGAGCTTACCGCTTTTTTGATGGTAGGCGGCGCTGCTTAAATAATCTACATCCACATCATCCGCCTGGAAAGTACAACTGTTTCCGCCGGTCCTGTCAATTTTCACTTTCATTTCACCCAATAATCCTATCAGCAGGTTTACATCAATTATATCGGGAATATTATCAATGTAAACCTTCTCCGAAGTAAGCAATACCGCTGAAATAATTTGTAATGTTTCGTTCTTGGCCCCCTGGGGAATAATTTCGCCGGAAAGTTTTTTTCCTCCGGTAACTTCAAATGAACTCATCGTGAATGATAAATTTTAAATATGGGTGATAAAAAATAAAAGCCCCAACGTTTGCTAACAGTCAGGGCTAATGCCTTAATTAAATATTTCAAAAACAATTGATCAACCTCACTCTATGCAGCATGGTTAATTGGTAAAAATCAATACCTTTTTTTAAAATTCCGGTTGGTACTGCTTCTGCTGTCAGTGCTTCCACCGCCGGTCCTGTTATCACGTCCGCCTCCACCACCAATGCCACCGCGATTATCCCGCTGTCCGCTGCCACTGCCACTGCGGCTATCTCTTCCCCCTGCGGTATTAGTTCTTCCGCCAAAGTTTTTTCTATAACCACCTGCACTGCCGCTTCTGTAGTCATCCCTGTCTGTGCGGTTATCGGTTCTATGTTTTACAAACGGACGGTTGTTAAATTCCAACTGGCCTTCGGTAATGCTTTGTAATTCGGTCTGAATATTATCATCATGTACCAGTTCTTTATGCCAGTTGCTGTACGTAAGCTTCATATAATAAGCGATGGCGTTAGCGAATCCCTGGCGTTTTTCCGGGTTTTCTTCTTTCAGCGCTTTGTTGATAACTACTTCAATATTCTTTCCTAAATGATTGAATTTCGGATACTTTTTTGGATAACCCAATGGCTCGGGTTTAGCCTTTAGTGTTTCCCGTGTAGGGATAGGATAAGGGCTATCCACATCCAGTGTAAAGTTGCTGATCAGGAAAAGATGATCCCATAATTTATGGCGAAAATCCTCTACATTTTTTAAATGAGGGTTTAAAAAACCCATTAGCTCTATTAACGCCATTGCATTTTTCTGGCGCTTTTCCTTGTCTTCAATACTCAGCAGGTATTCCACCATTTTTTGTATATGGCGGCCATACTCTCTCATGATTAAATGATTGCGTGTGGTATTGTACTCCATATTTTCTACGTTCATCATATAGGCAAATGTACTAAAAAGCTTAACATGCAGCAAGTTTACCGAATATTCTTAATTAAATTTAACCTGCTGAATTGGCTGCTCCGGAACTGCCGAAGGAAGAAATGCCCGCTTTTTAATTTTTTTGTCCCGTGCTGAAGAATTAAATTTCGGTGGCAGGCCCTGCCGTTCCTTTATCGGCGCCCAACTTCTATACAACCGTACTTTTTTTGTTGTCCGGGCTGATGTATTTCAATTAAACATTGTTGCACTTGCCCCCATAGTATCGTGAGGGGTCGCCCTTCTATACAACCATATTTATTTTGTTGTCCGGGCTGAAGTATTTCATGGCATCATCGTTGCATCGCCCTCTTGTACTTAATACCTATGGGCAACTTTAATTGCGTTGTAATGAACGGTTCATTAGGCTTAGTTAATGAAGTGGCAGAAGACATCCCCTTTTGGAACATCCCGACCTGTGCCGACCTTTCGGCATTTTTCGGGAAGGGCAATGTCATTTAGTTAAG
>JANOTW010000480.1:0-2955 GCA_031416575.1 Ferruginibacter sp. | reverse complement strand
TATTGCGCCAGCAGTTGCTTTGCCATATCCCCTTGCAAAGGCGTAAATTTTAATTTCTTTTTCCCGTCCCTTTTGATGGCAAAATTTACCCAGTAATTGCAGAAATTGCAAACGCCATCAAAAAGGATTACAGGAGTTTCTGCCATTATGAGTAAAGGTAAAGCTGATTATTTAACCGGATAATTGTAATTTACTTGCCTATCTAAAGCATTGATTTATGAGACGAGGCCTATTTTGCTTCATACTGGCTTTATTCCTGCAAAAAGGAGCAACCTTTTTGGCTACCTTCAGCATCAAAGGAGACACAGCTTCAAATAGGCTTGCAACGAAAACAATCATAATCATCATTCAAAAATGACAGAAAATGAAAAAGTATATCATCGTAGTTAGTTTGGTGTTAATTGCCGGTCTTGTAAAAAGCCAGAACATCAGAACATCTGAATCCTTTGCTGATTTTGTTCCGGGTACAACAATTATTTTCTCAGAAAATTTTGAAAAAGATGCTCTTAATGATTTTCCTTCCGGGTGGAACTCAAGCGGAAGCGGACAGGTTGTTACGCTTGATGGTAAAGAGGGCAAGTGGCTGGAGATTAAACATGGTTCAGTCGTAAATCCGGTACTAAAAAAAGCTTTACCAGAAAACTGCACCATTGAATTTGATGTATTCCTGATGGATGACGGCGCTAGAAGAACTCCATTTATACAGTTTGGATTGACACCGGTAAAAAATATTCTGCGGGAGGATCTTTTTTACAAAGACAAATTTTATACACTCATTTCGGGCTACAGTGCAGTGGATGAACACCTGGTTGAGTATGGCTTCAGGGATCCTATAGGAAATAAAAATGATTTCCCCATACTTACCTATACAAATAAAATATTGCATGTGAGTATAGCCATCAACAAAACAAGGATTCGTATTTATTTTGATAAAACCAAGATTATTGACCTGCCAATGGCACTCACTGTTGAAATGCGGAATAACTTTTATTTCTGTAATGGCAGTGTAATTCCTGCTTCTGAAATTGGTATGTATATCAGCAATGTACGTATAGCATCCGGTGAGTTGGATGCAAGAAGCCTGCTGGTAAAAGATTTGCTGGAAAAAGGGAAGGCATCTACCAATGAAATTTTATTTGATGTAAATAAAGACCTCATCAAAAAAGAATCCTTCACTATCATTAACCAGATAGGCGATGCCTTGAAAGCAAATCCAACTCTTAAAATAAAAATTGTCGGGCATACCGATGGCGATGGTAAACCTGCCGATAACCTTTCACTGTCCAAACGCAGGGCCGGAGCAGTAAGCAGTTATCTCATTAATAATTTTGGCATAGAAGAATCAAGAATTACATCTGATGGCAAAGGCGCTGCCATTCCGGTTGCTGATAATAAAACGGCAGTTGGTAAAGCAAAAAACAGGAGAGTTGAGTTTATAAAACTTTAAAATATTCAGTACTGCAGTTCGGGATTTTTAACTATTTGTCTATTTAACTATTTATAAATACCCCCGCCGCGGCGGGGTCGAATTTTAATTTTTTAATCATGGCATTGTATTACGATTTACCGGTTTATAGAGATACTTATAAACTGATCCTATATGCAAAAGGCACCTATTTTTTAAAAACAAATACAACTACACAAAAATTTGTGATACAATAAACAAGCCTTAATAACAAACAGGAAACAAAAACTTAAAACTTTTATATCATGAAACAAGCTAAACATTTACTATTCGCATTTTTACTGATTACCACTGTTAGTTTACAGGCCCAGGTTGGTATTGGCACTCCAACTCCTGCTGCATCAGCGCAGTTGGATGTAAGCAGCACAACTAAAGGATTTTTACCACCCCGCATGGACTCTACCCAACGCAATGCAATTGTTTCTCCCGCTACCGGCCTTACTATTTACAATACTACCATCAAAGCTTTTCAGGTTTACAATGGTACTGCCTGGTATTCTACCGTGCATTTCATTGGCGAAAATTACGGTGGCGGTATTGTGTTTTATGTATATGATAACGGGCAGCATGGGTTAATAGCAGCCACTGCTGACCAAAGCACAGGAATAAGATGGTATGGTGGTACTTGGACAAATACCCGTGCCAGGGCAGATGGTGTTGGTGCAGGTTTAAAAAATACAGCCATTATAATTGCCAACCAGGGACCGGTTGATGGGAATCCATTTGCCGCCACTGTGTGCAACGAATATTCAGTTACCGTTGCTGGCGTCACTTATGGCGACTGGTATTTGCCTTCAAAACACGAGTTAAATTTATTGTACCTTCAAAAAACCATTGTTGGCGGTTTTAGTAGCGCCGACTATTGGAGTTCCTCGGAGAGCGGCAACGGCAACGCCTGGCTCCAGTACTTCTTCAATGGCTTTCAGCTCGTCGACCTCAAGGGCAGCACATTCCGTGTCCGGGCAGTTCGGGCTTTTTAACTCCCGATAGCTATCGGGATTATCTATTAAACTATTTCATATACCGCGAAGCGGTCGATTTTTATTTTTTTTAAATTATGGCACTGTATTATGATTTACCCCGTAGGATAAAGATTTTTTATATAGATAAATAAATGTTTGTAATTATCCAACGGGGTGAACCCGTTTATCGGGATACTTATAAGCTTATTTTGAAGATATTTGAGTACCCCAAAAAGTTTTCTAAGGAATATTTAAAGGGGTTTAAATAAATAACTACTTACAATCAACGAAACGCTAACATTAAGAACAATAGCCGAAAGCCCCCAGCAAAAGCCCCCCATTAAAAAACTGTTAATGGGGGGCTTTTGGTTATTATTTGTTGACCGACGCCAGCAGGGTGCCACTGCTCCTTTACTGTAGGCAATTAGTAGCTAATGGTATTGCTGTAACCTGTGCAGAAAGGGCATCGCAATAAAAAGCAGCCACTGCTTTACTGCTTTGTTTTATGCCTGGTACATAGCTTCCCTT
>JANOTW010000479.1:0-10932 GCA_031416575.1 Ferruginibacter sp. | reverse complement strand
AATGATATATGCCGTTTAGCGGTTAAGATGTTTTTTTGAATATTGATAACTATTTTCTTCTTCAACACATCAAAACGCCTTAAAGGCAATATTATACCATTGGGCTCCCGATGCATCGGGATTAAATTAATTCGGGAGCGTATTTTATTTGGCTATTGTGCAAAATAAATATCACCAATTTATCCCTTGCGCAGTATAATTTGTTGATTTGAAAAGTTCACTTTTTTTCAAGAAGGCCTTTCAATAAACGGACCTTCTTTATCTCATCTTATAATGGCTGGGGTACAGGCATGAAGCTACAGGATGGATAACATCAGGCATAGACTAAATTGTAGCCCTAATTCTAACATTATAAACCATTCTCTAAACTACCTTGGACCAGTATGAAATACATTTTTCTTTTAATAATCAGCAGTATTTATTGTTGCAATTTAACAGCGCAGCCATTATTGGAAACCGGGGGCAAAAAAATGCCGGATGAATGGATTGATAAGGACACCCGTCATAAAGTAGTAAAATTGTCTGCGGCCATGGAAGGTAACAGCCTTAGTTTTTATTTTCACAATAACCCTTTCATTGGTAACGAAATGGTTTTTTATAACAGTAGCAAACAAAACGCCAGTGAAGTTACTGATATGAAAAAAGAAGAAATACGCAACGCCAATGTAAATAATAAACAGTTGTACAGCATCAATCTTACAACTAAAAAAATCCGGCAACTTACCAATCATTCATCACCCATGAATGGGGAGATAGTCAGCGAAAAAACAAAAACCATTTTTTATCAAATTAAAGACAGTGTTTTCTCCGTTCATCTTACAACAAAAGAAGTAAAACTGGTTTATGTTTTTCCTGAAGGGTTCAAAGCCGCTATTACCACTGTAAATGTGGATGGTACATTGCTTGCAGGATCAAGGGCTACGGATGCGGAAAAAGAAATCCTGAAAAACAATCCACAAAAAAGCGATTTCTTCAATTTGATTTATGAAGCTAAACTTCCTAAAACCTTATTTACCATCAATGTTATTACTGGCCGGCTCAATAAAATATTTACCGATAGCGCCTGGTTGAACCATGTGCAGTTTTCTTCTGTTAACCCCGCTTTATTAATGTTTTGCCACGAAGGGCCCTGGCATAAACTGAACAGGCTCTGGACTATTGATGTAAACACAAAACAAATTACACAGATCCATCACCGTACAATTGAAAATGAAATTTGGGGCCATGAGTGGTTCGGTAAAAGCGGTAAAACAATCTGGTTTGATCTGCAGCAACCAAAAGGTGAAACATTTTTTGTAAATGCTTATGATGTAGCCTCTGCCAAAGAAATGAAATATAGCTTGCAACGCAACGAATGGAGCGTACATTACAACTCCAATGCTACAGAAACATTATTTGCCGGTGATGGTGGCGACCCGGGAGCTGTAGCCAAAGCGCCTGATGGGCAATGGATCTATTTATTTAAACCAGCCGGCGATAAATTTATTTCAGCAAAATTAGTAAATATGAAACATCATCACTATAAGCTGGAACCAAATGTTCATTTTAGCCCAGACGGCCAATGGATAATTTTCAGGGCCAATTTTGAAGGCGAAGCAAATGTGTATGCGGTGGAGGTGAAGAGGAATGTCTGATGTCTGATTTTTCGATGTCTGATTTTTATCAATTCCTTACCTTTCTCAAACAGTGGCAGAGGTGGTGTAAAAATATAACTCGTATATAGCCCTGAAAGGGCGAAATCACATAGCATAGGGCAACGCCCTATGTGAATATTGAGATACGATCAAAGCCCTGAAAGGGCGAAATATAATAGCATAAGGCAACGCCCAATGTGCTAACGGTTATATTGCGCAAGGGATAAAATAGTGATATTTTATTTTGTTACCTAAACAAATAAAACAGGCTACATTTAATTTAAAACGCAATTAAAGATCCTCAATGGTATGCAGTACAAGAGGGCGATGCAACGATGATGAGCAAAGAAATATGGCCTGGACAAAAAATAATGTAAAACCAAATTCCGACCTGTGCCGACCTTTCGGCATTTTCATCGGGATGCCCATGGTTTCAATGCCCGGACAAAAAAATCTTATTCACGTTTTTATCCCTTGTGAAGTATAATTATAAAATTCAAATCCAACATGATAAAAAAATATTTCACCCTGTTTATTTTAACCTGTTTATTACAAGGCACACACGCTCAAATAAAATGGCCCGCCATTACCAAAACAACTAAACCATGGACCCGTTGGTGGTGGATGGGTAGCGCTGTAGATGAAAAAGGGTTAAGCGCCCAATTAAATGAAATAG
Source organism: Ferruginibacter sp. (assembly GCA_031416575.1). Classification (GTDB taxonomy): domain Bacteria; phylum Bacteroidota; class Bacteroidia; order Chitinophagales; family Chitinophagaceae; genus Ferruginibacter. The sequence goes on along the minus strand of JANOTW010000479.1, from coordinate 8,622 downwards.
CCAAAGCGGGTTTTGGCGGGGTAGAGGTAGTGCCTGTTTATGGCGCCATAGGGTATGAAAAAAAATACATCGAATATTTATCGCCACAGTGGATGCAAATGCTGGATTATACCATTAGGCAGGCTGCGTTATTAAATATGGGTGTTGATATTTCCGTTGGAACAGGCTGGCCAATAGGCGGCCCATCGGTAACATTGGAAGATGCAGCGACAAAACTAACGGTACAAAATTATTTTGTAGATGCCGGCAATACAATGAAGGAAAAAATTGTATTGAATGATGCAAAACAACAAAATTTACCAGGTGTATTTTTAGCTGCTGTAATTGCTTACAGTGATAATGGGAAAGCTATGGATATAACGGATAAGGTTAGCCGGGATGGCAGTGTAAACTGGAAGGCGGATTCAAGCGGCAATTGGCAGGTACTGGCGGCATTTAATACTAAAACCCGGCAAGCTGTAAAACGTGCCGCGTTGGGTGGAGAGGGTTTTACATTGGATCATTTTTCCACTACTCCCATAATTAATTATTTGAAAACATTCGATACCGCTTTTGGCGCATCATCGCATGGGGTACGTGCTTTTTTTAATGATAGTTACGAAGTGTATAATGCCGATTGGACACCCGGTTTTTTTGCGGCATTTAAACAAAGAAGGGGTTATGACCTAAAACCATTTTTAAAAGACCTGGTTTCCAAAGAAAAAACATCAACGGTTGGCAGGGTAAAAAGTGATTACCGCCAAACCATGGGTGATTTGATGCTGGAAAACTTTACCCGGAATTTTACGATATGGGCCCACTCAAAAAAGGCCTTAAATACCAATCAGGCCCATGGCTCGCCGGGAAATTTACTGGATTTGTACGCGGCTGTTGACATACCCGAATGCGAAACCTTTGGCAGCAGCGCATTCGCTATAAAAGGTTTACGCAGGGATAGCGCTGATGTAAGGAATGTAGATCCGGATCCGGTAATGCTGAAATTTGCATCATCTGCTGCTCACAATAAAGGCAAGCCGCTTACATCCTGCGAAACATTTACATGGTTAACCGAACATTTTAAAACCTCCTGGGGTCAGTGCAAACCAGAAGTGGAGCAGGTCTTTTTATCCGGTATCAATCATGTGTTCTATCATGGCACTACTTATTCGCCTGCTGATGCCCCTTTTCCCGGATGGTTGTTTTATGCTTCGGTAAATTTTGTGCCCAACAATAGTTTGTGGCCGCATTTAAAAGGGTTGAATGAATACATAACCCGTTGCCAGAGTGTATTACAGGCAGGGCAACCCGATAATGAAGTAAAAGCGTATTGGCCGGTATTTGATGCATGGGACAATCCGAACGGACTGGATATGCCCTTTAAAATTCATAATATTGATGAATGGCTTCATCCGACAGCATTCTATAAAAATGTAATGGAATTGCAGCGCAAAGGTTTTTCAATAGATTTTGTAAGCGATAAAATGCTGAAAGATAAATGGGGAATAAACTTGCTAACAAAAAGGTCGAAATACGATGTGTACCTGATCCCTCAATGTAACCTGATGCCGTTGGGTACCTTAAGGAATATCATTAACCTTGCAAAGGATGGGGATATAGTTGTGATGCAGGCCTTGCCAAAAGATATACCTGGTCTTGATAGATTGGATGAACAAAGAGAAGAACTGAAAAAAACGATTGCATCACTTTCATTCAAAAAGATCAACGATGATATCAGTGAATTTATTACCGGAAAGGGAAAAATCATTTTAAGCAAGGATGTTCAAAAAGGACTTGAATACGCTCAGCTAAAAAGAGAAACCTTCACTGATCTGGGATTGAAATTTATCCGCCGCCAGGTGGAAGATGGTAAATATTATTATATCGTAAACCACACTGCAAATACAATTGATACAATTATAAATATTCAAACGGCCAGTGGATCTGTTGTAATACTTGACCCGCAAAATGGCGAAATGGGTTTGGCCAAAAGCACCACGGATAATAATGCAACCAAGGTAAAAATACAGTTGCAATCCGGGGAGGCGTTAATCTTAAAAACATCCCTTAAAAAGCAAACAATTCCGGGCTGGAAATATTTACATCTAACCAAAGGTGTAATTGTATTAAACAAGGAATGGGATGTTCATTTTACCCATGGTGGCCCAATCATTCCGGCTGATAAAAAAATTACCAGCTTGCAAAACTGGACACAGTTTACTGATCCTGCTACCCAATCATTTTCAGGCACAGCTACCTACAGCGCCAGGTTCGTTATTGACAAGAAAAATGCAGGCGGATATTTATTGGAACTGGGTAAAGTAAATGAATCTGCAAAAATTATCATTAATGGAAAAGATGCCGGTATTTTGTGGAGTATGCCCTTTAAAATGAATATTGGCAGTTATTTGAAACAAGGTGAAAATTCCATTACTATTGAGGTGGCTAACTTAATGGCAAACAGGATCAGGTACATGGACCAAAACAAAATGGAATGGCGTAGGTATCACGAAATAAATTTTGTAAACATCAACTACAAGGATTTTGATGCCTCCAATTGGAAAGTTCAGCCTTCGGGGTTGGAAGGCCCGGTAACGATTACAGCGTTAAAATAATTTTTTATGGATAAGTTTTAAAGCCCTGAAAGGGCGGCATATAATAGCATAGGGCGCAGCCCTATGGGCCAATGGAATATCGGGGAAAAGATAAAATGAAATAATAATTTCAATTCCAACATGATAAAAAAGATTATTGTACTGCACAACGGATAAAAACGTGAATAAGATTTTTTGTCCAGGCAGGGAAGCAATGGTCAGCATCGTTGCATCGCCCTCTTGTACTTAATACCATTGGGCAACTTTAATTGCGTTTTGAATTAAAAACCGGGCTATTTATTTTCTTTTTGAACAAAACAAAACTTACTAATTTACCCGTTGTAAAGTATATCAATTTTAAGGATCTTAATAAATACCAACAATTTTAATCATTTAAAACAATTTAATCATGCAACGTTTTTTAACCGTCTTATTCTTTTCAATTATTTTCAGCACATCAATTGCTGCGCAAACAAAACAGGACCAGGCAGTAGCTGCCTCGGTAGAAGCATTACGTAAAGCCATGGTGGATGCTGACAAAAGCATGCTTGAAAAACTAACGCATGAATCGTTGAGTTATGGGCACTCGACCGGTAGCGTAGAAAACAAGGCATCTTTTGTAGAAAGTTTTGTAAATGGTAATTCAGATTTTGTAACGATTGATTTAACGGAACAAACTATTCAAGTATCCGGCAAAACAGCGATCGTCCGGCACAAGTTGGCCGCAAGTACCAATAATAAAGGCAAAGGGCCTGCCACTGTTAACCTGGCTGTTATGACAGTGTGGCAAAAGGATAACAAGGAGTGGAAGATGCTGGCAAGGCAGGCGGTTAAATTACCATGAGATAAGGTAACCGGTTGGGGTTTTGACGTATGGCAGGAAAAGCCAGGTAAAGATCCAAAGCTGATTTGGAAGTGATGCAGTTTAGACAAGCACAAAAGCGCCGCCTCCTCTCCTTCGGAGAGGAGGAAGGGTGGTGAGGCCACAGCATAACACAATCAAAGCCCGGCCAGGCACCAAAGCTGATTTGGAAATGATGATGTTTGGGCAAGCACAAAAGCGCCGCCTTCTCTCCTTCGGAGAGGAGGAAGGGTTGTGAGGCCACAACATAACACAATCAAAGCCCGGCCAAGCACCAAAGTTGATTTGGAAGTGATGATGTTTGGATAAGAACAAAAGCGCCGCCTCCTCTCCTTCGGAGAGGAGGAAGGGTGGTGAGGCCAGCATAACGCAATTAAAGATCCCCAAAGATAAAATGTACAAGAGTGCGACGCAACGATGCTTAATTGAAATTCCAAAGCCCGGACAATAAAAATTTTAAAAGAAAAACACAAAATGAAATTTAAGATTTTACTACTTGCATTCGTTATCAGCAACCATCTCTTTTCACAACAAAAACAAATTCAGTACCTCTCCGGCACCGATACAAAACACACGATACAATGGGATTTCTTTTGTACTGCCGGCCGCAACAGCGGTGAATGGAAAAAGATTCAGGTACCCAGTTGCTGGGAGCAGCAGGGTTTTGGCAATTATAATTATGGCCGCGATTATAAAACCAATGGTAAGAATGCAAGGTTTTATGATGAGCAGGGTATGTATAAATACCAGTTCAAGATACCTGCAGGCTGGAAAGGCAAAAATATCAATATTGTTTTTGATGGCAGCATGACGGATACTGAAGTAAAGATAAATGGCAAGCTGGCGGGCGCTGTTCACCAGGGTGCTTTTTATCGTTTTAAATATGATATTACCGCTTTGCTGAATTTTGATAAACCTAATGTGCTGGAAGTAACGGTAAGTAAAATGAGCGCTGACGCCAGTGTAAACAATGCAGAGCGGCTGGCGGATTACTGGGTGTTTGGCGGCATCTTCCGGCCGGTGTTTTTAGAAGCGGTACCAAAACAGTTTATTGATTATGTTGGCATAGATGCAAAAGCCGGGGGAAAATTTTCCATGCAGGTGTGGGCAAAAAATATTGCGCAAAATGCAACCGTTGTTACAACAATTACTGATGCCAATAATAAAATTATATCCACTACAAAAACAGTGGTTACAAAATCAGACAGTTTCGCCATTGTAAATGCACAGGTTCAAAATATAAAAACATGGACCTCGGAAACACCCAATCTTTACAATGCAAATGTGGTATTGCAGGATGCCGCCGGAAAAAAAATATATGAACTGAATGAAAAATTTGGTTTCAGAACTATTGAAATTCGCAGGGGGCAAGGCGTATATATAAATGGAACGCAGGTAAAATTTAAAGGGACGAACCGGCATTGCTGGTGGCCCGAAACTGCAAGGGCGTTGAGTGATGACCAACAATTGCAGGATGTATTGCTGCTGAAAGAAATGAACATGAATGCGGTGCGCTGCAGTCATTACCCGCCCGATAAATTGTTTTTACAACTCTGCGATTCATTGGGCATTTATGTATTGAATGAGCTGGCGGGATGGCAAAAATTTTATTCGTCCAAAGCGGGCGAACCCTTGGTAAAAGAATTGGTATTACGTGATTTGAACCACCCCTCTATTATTTTCTGGGATAACGGTAATGAAGGCGGTACCAACAAAGGCCTCGATGATGATTTTGTAAAATGGGATTTTCAGCAACGCCCTGTTATTCATCCGCACCACCACCCCGGTAACCAGTTCAATGGAATAGATTGCAACCACTACGAAGATTATTACAGCTCACAAAAAATACTGAACGATTCACTGATTTATATGCCCACCGAAATGTTGCATGCACAGGATGATGGCGGCGCTGGTGCTGCAATGGATGATTTCTGGAACCTGCATTGGAACGCTCAAAAATCCGCAGGCGTTTTTATTTGGGCGATGGTAGATGAAGCCGTAGTGCGTACCGATTTAAACAATGCCTTAGATGCAAATGGGTTAAATGCCAATGATGGCATCCTGGGGCCACACCGCGAAAAGGAAGGAAGCTTTTATGCGCTGCGTGAAATATTTTCTCCCATCCGTTTAAATATGCCAACCCAATTGCCTGCAAACTTTGATGGCCGGATTTTATTGGATAACCGTTTTCATTTTACCAATGCCAGCCAATGTACCTTCTATTGGGCGCTGGTAAATTTCAGTAAACCCTTCGACCGTTTTGATGGCTACTCGGTAAAACAAAAAGGAACGATAACTGCGCCGGATGTTGACGCGACAAAGCAGGGCGAATTAAAAATCAATTTACCCACAGGTTATAAAAATTATGACGCCCTGGTTATCGTGGCAAAAGATAATTTTGGTAAAGAGTTGTATAAGTGGACATCAACAATAAAAGACAACGCCGCGTTGCTCACCAATTTTGTAACGGTGAAAAACGACAGCACATCCATCAGGGAAACCGATAGTGTTTACTCCATTACCGGTGGCGAAGTAAGTGTAGTGCTTGATAAAAAAAATGGAAACCTGGTTACTACTAAAAATACCGCTAACGATTATGTATTGTCTTTCAACAATGGCCCGGCGCTGGTGAAAGGCAATGCGGCGGTGGTTTCCAGCAAGGCATATAAAGAAGGTAACGACCAGGTGGTGGAGTTTACTTACAGCGGTAACATGAAGTATGTCAAATGGAAAATCAATGCAAGCGGATGGGTAACGCTGGAGTACGAATACAATATTGAAGGCGACCATCCATTTGCAGGCATCAGTTTCAACTACCCCGAAAATTATATTTTGAGCAACCGCTGGTTGGGCAAAGGGCCGTACCGCCAATGGAAGAACCGGTTGCAGGGTATGCCGGTAAATGTGTGGCAAAATGTTTATAACAATACACATACAGGATACTCCGCTCACATTTATCCAGAGTTTAAAGGTTACTATGGTGATGTAAGCTGGATGGAACTAAGTACAGTGGAAGGTAAATTGTACATCGCCAGTAAGGATAGTGGTTTGTTTGTGCGCCTCTTTGATTTTTATGCATTGAGCAGCGCCACCAAACCGCATCCTGAATTGCCAACCGGCAATATTTCTTTCCTGGATTGTATCCCGCCCATTGGAACCAAATTGGCAACAGGCCTTAATACCAATACAAAAGCGCTTGGCCCGCAAAGTGAATTAAATCATTTGAGTGGCGATAAAAAACGAACGCTGTATTTTTATTTCGGCTTGCCCAAAACCAACAACAGCAAAGAACAATACAGCAGGCCGGTGGTGGATAATGTTTTTTAAGGAATGAAGGATGAGCGATGAGTGATGAGTGATGAGTGAGGAATGATGAATGATGAATGATGAATGATGAATGATGAATGATGAATGATGAATGATGAGTGATGAATGATGAGTGAGTTAGGAGTGATGAATGATGAATGAGTTAGGAATGATGAGTGAAGAATGATGAATGAATGAATGGAAACTGGGTTTCCAGGCGCTTATTCTTGTAGCAAACAAGCCCTGAAAGGGCGACATATAATAGCGATGGGCATCGCCCATCGAATAGAAACAAAAAATGCAAACAGCCCTGAAAGGGCGTAATATCCGTTCTTTTAGAGAGGAGGAAGGGTGGTGAGGTTGCTTCGCAGAAAAAAAATTTAAAACCATCAAAAACATGCCCAACAACAACACAACATTAATCGCCCCCCAACAAATGCACCAACGCTTTGCGGACATATTGCTTAAGCTTGGTTTTACAAAAGAAAGAGCGGATGCCTGTGCCGGAATATTCACCGCCAACAGCGTTGACGGAATTTATACGCATGGTGTAAACCGTTTTCCCAGGTTTGTGCAATATGTAAAAGATGGTTATGTGCTACCGCATGCAACACCATCGTTGCAACATAAATTTGGCGCCGTAGAGCAATGGAATGGAAACATGGGGCCGGGCACATTGAATGCGGTGCATGCCACGGAAACAGCGATGCAATTAGCAAGGCAACATGGTATTGGTTGTGTGGCATTGGCCAACACCAATCACTGGATGCGGGGCGGAACTTATGGCTGGCATGCGGCAAAGGCAGGGTTCGTTTTTATTGGGATTACAAATACCATCGGTGTAATGCCGGCATGGGGCGCCATTGATTCAAGACTGGGCAACAATCCATTCGTGATGGCATTACCGTATAAAGATGAAGCCATTGTACTTGATATGGCGATGTCGCAATATTCATTTGGCGCCATGGAATTAGCGGTCTTTAAAAATGAAAACCTGGCAGTACAGGGTGGTTACGACAGCGATGGTGAATTGACCAATGACCCTGCTGCCATACTTGCCTCAAAACGACCGTTGCCTATTGGTTACTGGAAAGGTGCAGGGCTATCATTGTTGCTGGATATATTGGCAACAGTTTTATCGGGGGGTTTGGCAGGGCATGAAATAACAAAGTCGGGCATAGAGTCTAACGTATCACAGGTGTTTATAGCAATAGATATTTCAAAGTTGGGTAACCATTCCGTTATAGCAAAAACAGTAGAGGGGATCATTGAAGATTATCATCAGTCCATTGCATCGGATGCATCAAAAAAAATAACCTATCCCGGTGAACGTGTTTTGCAAAACAGGAAAAATAATCTTGCAAATGGAATACCGGTGCTAAAGAAAGTATGGGAGGGGATTCTTGAACTTTAAAATCAATAAAAAAGGATACGGACATTACGCCGGTAAGCCCTGAAAGGGCGAAATATAATAGCGATGGGTGAAGCCCATCGGCAATTGCATCGGCAATTGCAATGACAATTGCAATAACAATTGCAATGACAATTGCAATAACAATTGCAATGACAATTGCAATAACAATTGCAATAACAATTGCGATAACAATTGCAATAACAATTGCAATAACAATTGCAATAACAATTGCGATGGCAAAATATAGTAGCGATGGATAACCCCCAACAAAAAAAATAATTCATTTAATAAACAATTCATCCAACATCCAATTCCATTAACTTCATTAAAGAACCAAAATTTATCACTGAAAAAATACCTGATTATAGCAATTGCAGCCTTGTACTTTCAGGCTGCTTCCGCTCAAACAAACAATGACGTTTACATGTTTTCTTACTTCAAGGACAACGGACAGGACGGGCTCCACCTGG
>JANOTW010000478.1:0-3783 GCA_031416575.1 Ferruginibacter sp. | reverse complement strand
AAGTAAATTGGCAGCTTCAGGAAGCTCATCACTTTTTTGCATCGCCATCGTTCTTGCACGTACTCTTTCCATCGTCAATTGGATCTGTGCTTCTCTTGCCTGTGCTTCTGCCTGCTTTAAATCATTGAAACGTGTATAAGTGAGGTCAAAAACTTTTCCAAAGCGGCTAAGTATATCAAGATTTACATCTGATAATGGGACATCTCCAACAGTTTGTAAGCCCCCGAAATTGCTGAACGAAAAAGAAACAACATATTTTTCAATAGCTCTCGAAGCTGCCTGTGCTGCTTCAGGAACTTTTCTGAATTCTGTTTCATTAAATAAATATTCGTCGTAAACTTTTTTTTCAAGGCCTTCAAGTACATACACATATTTTGTCTCTCTTTCTTTCCATCCTTTCATCATCGCATGGTGAAAAGGATAATCTTCAAACAACATGTGATAAGAATCTGGCGCCTTATCTATATCGGGATTTGCTGCCCAAACGGTATTAGACAATGAACTTTCATCAATGATATTAATGATGCACCATGTAAGTGCAAAATCAAGTTTTGTCAATTCTTTAAAAACGGTATCAACCAATTCAGATAACTCATCAGATTTTTGCATAGCCATTGCTCTTGCCCGCACTCTTTCCAATCCTAATTCAATCTGTGCTTCTCTTGCCTGCGCTTCGGCTTTTTGCAAATCTACAAACCTTCGATATGTTAATCCGAAAACGTCTGCAAACCTGCGGAGCAATTCTCTTGAAACACTGGCCGGGGGAACGGCCGTTACCATAAGCAGAGAGCCACCATTAAAATCAGAAAATGACCAGTAAGCAGGAACCAGTTCCGGTTTTGATCCCAATATCGCCACGAACACTGCATAAATATCCGGATAGGTTTTTTTTATGAAATTGATCCATTGCTTTAATTTTTCTTTTTCATTGACTAAGATGTAGTCCTTCTTGCCGGATAAATAAGCTTGTAATGATTCTTCTATTATGCGTAAACCTTTTTTTGGTGTTAACCTGTAAAACTCTCTTATTTCTTCCTTGTTGTCAGAGGGTTTCATCGAAGCATAAGAATGAATGTACTCAGGTGACTCCTCATATAATTGAATAACACAAGTATCAAGTTCATTTTGACCAAGTAATCCAATTTGCTTTCGCAATTCTTTTATTACATCTTGCAATTCTTGAGAGGAATGCATTGCCATAGCCTTTGATCTCACTCTTTCCAACGCCACTTCTATCCTTGCTTCCCTTGCCTGGGTTTCTGCTTTTTGCAGATCAAGAAAACGGGTATAGGTTTGTTCGAAAACTTTCGCAAATCTTTTAAATATATCGAAGGCTTCAGGAACAGGTATGCTGGTGATAAAAATAAGGTTACCCTGTTTGAAATTAACGACATGGTTAATTTGGAAAGTTGGAAGTGTAAAACCAGACTTCAAAAAATCATCCAATATTTTACCAAAGCCGGGAAGACCTTGCATATATTCATATTGAGCCGCTAATGCATTTCCACCCATTTCTTCTACATAAAAGAGTTCTCCTTTTTGTCTCGATTCATAGAAACGATTAAAAGTCGGAACTTCAGATAATGGAATCTTAAAAGGCGGTTGCAGAATGCCTTCGCTACTCATCCAGGCAGTAAAACATATTTCTTTTTCTTCCCAGATATTAAAACCACAGCTCCATGAAGGCACTCCTAAAGCTTGTACTTGTTGAAAAAGTAAGTTGGCAGCATCAGTTAAATCTTCACTATGCTGCATGGCCATTGTTCTTGCTCGTACTCTTTCCAGTCCTAATTCTATCTGTGCTTCTCTTGCCTGTGCTTCTGCTTTTTGCAGATCAAGGAAACGGGTATAGGTTTGTTCAAAAACCTTGCCCAGGCGTTTGAATACATCATGGGCTTCCGGCACCGGTTCATAGGTAATAAACATCAGGCTTACTTTTGTACCAAACACAAAATGTTCATATTGATGAGACGGGAACCGGACACCATCCTTCAGCATTATTTCATACTGTTTCTCATCAAGCCTGGTAAGTGCGAGGTACAATTGTTTGATTTTTTCACCTTCAACATATTGCACATCAAATTCAACTCCGCTTTTCCTGGCATTACTGATATCCATTAATGCCTCAGCCTTCTCTGTGTGTACTGTATAAGGCTCAATAAACCCGCCATTGGGGCTTGTTATATAGTCTACGTAAGAATCATTGTCTTCACTCCATACATTAAAACCTGCTGTCCAGGTTTTAATACCCAAGGCGCTAACCTGTTCAAATAATAAGCCAGCCACATCAGTCAGTTCATCACTCTTTTGCATAGCCATAGTTCTTGCACGAACTCTTTCTAATGCCAATTGAATTTGCGATTCTCTTGCCTGTGCTTCGGCTCTTTGCAGATCGAGGAAGCGGGTATAGGCCAACTCAAATACATTGGAAGATCTACGTAATAAGTTCCGGGATTGTTCGTCTGGTAGAGAGTAGGTAACCATTACCAATGCACCACTGGCAAAATCGGCAACAGACCAATAGGCTTTCATTTTATTAATGGGTGCATCGCCTACTGCTTGCATAATAGAATCATATAGCTCAGGTGCATATGCTTTCATTACACTAAACCATTCAACAATTTTCTCTTCTTCATTAGCAAGTACATAATCTTTACTGCCATTAGCATAATGCCCCATCAGTTCATCCACAATTCGGATTCCTTTTTTGGGAAAGCGGGCCTGACCCTGGAAAATTTCACCTGCTGCCCCCGGTGGCCTCATGGCACTCCACGATTCAAAATAATTTTCATCTGATCCATACAAATGAATGGCACATACCTCCAGGTCTTTTTGCCCAAGTAATCCCATTTGCTTTCTTAACTCCAATGCAACTTCTTCTAATTCCTTTGAAGTGTGCATGGCCATGGCTCTTGCACGAACACGTTCCAAAGCCACTTCTATCTGTGCTTCTCTTGTCTGGGCTTCGGCTTTTTGCAGATCGAGAAAACGGGTATAGGTAAGATCAAATACTTGTGCAAAGCGTTTAAAGATTTCTTCTTCCTTGCAGGGCACTTGTGTGATGATAACGAGGTAGCCTTTAGAAAAGTAAGCTCCATGCAGTTTTTGCCAAACCGGTTTTTGAAAACCGGCTGCCGCCATATCATCAAATATTTTTTTGGCCACCGGTATATTCATCAGCCATTCATAGTGCTGATCCAGTTCGGCTCCTTCTACTTGTTCAGCACGGAAAGTTTCCCCGTTTTTCCATCCGCTGTATAAATTTTCATGCACCCTGTCGCCTGTGTTAGGTAAATAAAAGGCAGGTATAAAACCGGTTTCGATACTCAGCCACCATTCATCTTCTTCCCGGTCCTTTTCACATAAAACAAATCCACAGGTCCAGAGATTTTCTACCAGTTGATTCAATTCTTTGAATAAGACAGTGGCCACATCACCCAACTCATGGCTTTGCTGCATACCCATGGTTCTTGAACGTACTTTTTCCAACGCCGCTTCAATTTTTGCTTCCCTTGTTTGTGCTTCTGCCTTTTGCAGGTCTAGAAAGCGGGTGTAAGTTTGTTGGAATACTTTTCCAAAACGCATAAGTGTTGCATTCTCTTCCTCTGTATAAGGAATACCCGAAAAATTCTCGATGTACAGGCAAACATTCTCTAACAATACAGTTGATGCTGCAAGGCCGGGACAACTAAAATAAAATTCCTTTGCTTCCTCCGGCAATCCAGGGACATACTCAAAAAGCTTTTGATAAAATTTGTTTTTTTCTTCAAAAGTCAGATTGGT
>JANOTW010000477.1:0-1792 GCA_031416575.1 Ferruginibacter sp. | reverse complement strand
AAAAAAAATAGTCGGCCACTGACTATTTAAAAAAAGCGGGTATTTAAGGAAATAGGCGCAACCTAACATTTAAAAATAAAGTGTGCAATTGACTGATTTTCAATAATAAAAAAATTTGCAGTTGCCGACAATAGCGTATATTGCTGCGTTACCTGCTACTTTTATGGACACTTTGAACTTTAGCATCTTACTTCTAAAATATTAGATGAATAAATTACTAATTGCAATTCTGACACTTTCTTTTTTTTCTTGCCATACTTCTCTTGACAGAAACGAACTTGACCAAGACAGCCAAGAAATTTATAACCTTTCACTAGACAATACCACGGGTTCGGACACAATTGTTAGGTATCATATGCGAATACCGCCTTTGCCTCCTCAACTGCCCAATGCTGACAAATATGATAGTGTAGAAAGAATGGAGTTTAACAAATGGCAAGACAGCTTAAAAAAAATCCTTGACACTGCAGAACTTTTTGTTGTTGTTAATCATAAAATTGACACCTTATCAAATTCCGATATTGCGAGCATTCAAGAGACAATATCCTCCAACAAAAACAATCTTGAGTATAAAATGAATGGGGACACCTCGTTTAATGAAGCCATACGAGAGCTTTGTAACAACAGGATGACCTTTGACACAATTGACGCTACAAAACTTCGGACAAAGTTCAATTACAAAATTTACACTGACAGGACTTTTCCTCAAGACAAAGTTCGACAGATTGGTACTGTTAGTTTCTCAAAAATTGCCTTTTCAAATAATAAAACTACAGCCGCTGTGTATACAAGTTTTATATGTGGCAATCTCTGTGGCTCTGGACAAATTCTTTTTTTTGAAAAAGTAAATGGAGTTTGGAAGTACATTAGGACTTGGGATATGTGGGTTTCATAAACCAAAGCAGCAGGTAACAAAAGGTTTTGTGCAATTGGGGCTTGACGTTGAACCAATCATTAGCAGTGCATATCCAAGCTTTAGTTTCGGCGGACGGAATTCTGCCGGGCTTTAGTTGGTTAACTTCGTCTTTTAGTTATAAATTTAGCTTCAGTTCCGGGCGGACAGTTGGTCAATTCCCCAACTGCACAAAGCCTCGACCGTTACCAGCCAGTGCATTTCTATTTGCAGGCTGCTTTCAATTCACGGCTTTACCGCTTTTAAATTTCGGTTAGTTTACTTTGTTGGGTAAAGTTTTCCGTTGCCTGCAGGTTTTATACAGCAATCAATTTTAGCCATAGTTTACGGGCGACACAGAACAGTTTTTTAATACACGCTTTAATAACAGCAGGTATCAGCCGCAGTTTTTTATTGGGTGTTTTATTCTACTTTGGTTACAGTGGCCTTAGCACAGGTTGCAGGGCACTGCACTTTTTGTTGCGGTGGCCTTCCGCTTTCGTTTGTTACTGCTTTTTAAATCTTGCCAGTCATCAAAGCCTGTTTGTTTGTGCCTATAGTTTTCGGGTGACGGTGTGGTGGTTCACGTTTTTTTATGCGGTGTTAAAATTGTTACAGCCATGGCAGTGCCTGCTTTTTTCGCCACAGCTTTTGTGTGAAGCAGTGGCTGCATTTTGTAGGCAGTGTTTGCAGGGTATTGCAACAGTGGTTTCATTTTAAAACAAACAGTGTTTGGTTTTTCATCCTGCTTTGCTTTATCATTAAAACCAGTATTTTGCAGGCTTCAGTATGCCCTTCCATTATTTGTTACCGCTTTTAAACTCCGCACCGGCTTGTAACATTGTATTGCTGCAAGTGGGGCATGACGTTGTAAGCTTCGGCTGCAGTACGCTGTCAGCA
>JANOTW010000476.1:0-2166 GCA_031416575.1 Ferruginibacter sp. | reverse complement strand
ATACCATTGGGGATCTTTAATTACGTTTTAAATTAAAGATGAGCTCTTTTTTTATTTGGGTTTTAGCAAAAGCAAAATGTAACTATTTTATCCGTTGCAAAGTATTTCAGTACGTGCATACAATGATCTGTTTCTAAACATACTCACGTCCGCCGCGGCAGACTATGAATGTATTTTTTTTCTGGCTACCGATATTATGTCCCGGCCCGGCAATTCATTCAGGCGGGCCTGCGGGACGAAGAAATTTGATGCGTCAAACATAAAACGCAATTAAAGTTCCCCAAAGGTATTCAGTACAAGAGGGCGACGCAACGATGTTGAGCAGGGAAATATAGCCTGGACAAAAAAACTGAATTGAGAAATCCCGACCTGTGCCGACCTTTCGGCATTTTTATCGATGATGCCATGAAATACTTCAGGCCGGACAAATGTTTGTACACAAATAAATCAGCAAATATTTGAAATGCACCAATTCGATTGAAGTATAAAAACTTTAACTTGTTGGATTCAACTAAAAACATTGACTAAAAAAAACAATTACCCTAATGCATATAAAAATTTACTTTGACGAAAAACCGGTTTATCTCTGCGATGAGATTGACAAGGAACTTAATGAAATACTGCACCACCCCGACGCCGTATTTATTGATGAGATATCCGGCCCTGCCATTAAATCTTTATTACACGAAATAAAGAAAGATGAGTTTCATGCAGGCGTAGTGTGGCACAGCGACCTGGAGAAACTTAAGAAGGCGTTCTTCAAGCATTTTCAACTGATTGAAGCCGCCGGAGGGATTGTACAAAATGATAAAAAAGAAATGCTCTTTATTTACCGGCTCGACAAATGGGATTTACCCAAAGGAAAAGTAGAAAAGGGGGAAAATTTTGAGCAGTGCGCCATAAGAGAGGTTGAAGAAGAAACGGGTGTTACCGGCTTAACCCTGAAAAGCAAGACAGGTGAAACCTACCATACCTACAATGCTTTTGGCAAGCATTATTTGAAAATTTCTCATTGGTACTATATGACTTGCAATAAGAAACAAACACTGGTTCCGCAAACTAAAGAAAATATTACGGCCATAAAATGGGTAAAACCGAAAGATATTAAAGAACCACTGGCAAATACGTATGAATCCGTTAAGGATATTTTGGATAAATTCTTTGATATTCCCTGAATGAATTAAAACGCTTTGTTTAAAATAGCAACGGTAAGGCGGCTTATACAAATCAGTTTCTCCAGGTCATCATAAATTTTAATATCCCAAACATGCGTATTGGCGCCGAGATGAAGCGGCGTAGCTATGCCGGTTACGTAGCCCTGTCTTGCACTGCGTATATGATTGGCGTTAATTTCAAGACCCACGGAACTATATTTACCGGAATCAATTACCAAATGGGAAGCTACACTACCGGCTGTTTCGGCCAATGCACAACTGGCGCCCCCATGTAAAAGCCCATACGGTTGTTTTGTGCGGTGATCAACAGGCATTTTAATTTTTATGAAGTCATCCCCTATTTCCGTCCATTCCATGCCCAGGTGCTCAGCCATGGTTTCGGGACCAAAAGGTGCAAGATCCGCTAACTTGATAGATTTTTTGAACCAGATTGACATTTCGGGTTTATTTTTATTTTTGATTATTTAATATGGATTCATTAACCACTTTTGGTAGAAATTGTGAAACATCCCCTCCATTTTTTATTACATCACGCACAAGTGTAGAAGCAACTGAAGTATATTGTGGCAAACAGGTTAAGAAGACGGTTTCTATATGGCCATCAATACTACGGTTCATATCAGCAATTGCTTTTTCGTATTCAAAATCATTAACGTACCGTATTCCCCGAAGTATAAAATTAGCCCCTACCCTTTTGCAGCAGTTTACCGTCAATCCATCATAAACAACTGCTGTTACCTTAGGTTCATCTTTATAAATTTCCAGTAACCATTTCAACCGTAGTTCTTCACTAAACATCGGCAACTTATTTGCATTGCGCCCGATGCCGATCACTAACTTATCAAATAAGGGCATTGCCCTGTTAATGATATCAATATGGCCCATGGTTACGGGATCAAATGTGCCGGGGAATAAACAAATGCGTTGCATATTTAGTTAAGCCTTAAATTATTAATAACACGAATTTTTGAACATGAATAACACGAATTTT